>JACETE010000099.1 GCA_013911465.1 Candidatus Poseidoniales archaeon | reverse complement strand
ATTGTCATCAATTCGTGAGCAAATCGAACTTGAAGAACGCCGACTACGTGCTATGGAAGAACAGGTATCATCACTGCGTGAACGTCAGGCAGACGCTCAGAGCAAGAGCAATGCTTCTGAAGAAAAGATTCGTGCAGCACAGGCCCGTTTGGACCAAATTGAAGCAGAAACACTCTCAAGTCGCCGTCGTGCTGAAGAGGAGCGACAACGCTTGGCTGAAGATGAGGCTCGTCGAATGCAACTGCATTCTGAGATGCGTGAATTGATGGGTGAGCGAAAAGAATTGTTGACTGAACTTGGTAACCTCGGAGCACGTCGAGGAAATGCTGAAACTGAACTCTCTGGATTGATTTCCCGTGCAGAAGCACTTACAGAAGCACATGAAGAGGCAGTGTCTGATATTGCAGAGGCAGAACGGCTTCGTGCTCGCTTATCTGAAGAACCACTCGCACAAGCATTGCTCAATGATGATGCAACCTTCCGTGGCCTTGGCCCTGTTCTTGATCGTCTTGAACACGCACGCACACTCGGGTATTCGGTGATTTTACTCGACCGGGCGGTTGAACGTGCTCTACAAATCGTTCAGTCTACCGTTGACCACATTGCTGCTACTCCACGGCATTTGCTTAGTAGCGAGGTGATGACACTTCTTGAGCGACAAGTTCCACAAACTGCAGGTGCTGTGCGTGGCCTAGCTCGCTGGTCAGTTCAACAACGATTGGAAAATCAACTCGGAGAGACTGTTGGTCATCTCATCCTTGATTTGGAGGGAATTCTCGAAGATTATGATCGCTCGATAACCATGCTCCGTCGTATGAGAAATGTTCTCGACCAACTTGGCGCTCTAGGTGCTCCACCCGAAGAGATTGATGCATTGCGCATGAATTGCATGCGCCCTGAGGCTCTACCCAGCGTAGCGGTTGAGACTCGACGATTGATTCGAGTGGCCCTCGATGACATCTATCTCGAAGCAGATCAACGTGATGCTGGTGAAGCGATTGCTCTCGAACAAACAGCACAAGTTCTCGAAGAATTGTTAACCCAAATCGATGCATCTGGATTAACAAAAGGTGTTCCTCGAGGGGCAATGTGGGATTTCCAGCGAGATGGATTCCTACCCTTCGAACGCACCTCAATTCCAGTTGGCCAGCGAACTCCAGTAATGGATGATATGATGGAACACATTCAGCCCACGTTGGTTGTTGAAGAGAACGTCTCTCTCGATGCTGAACCTGCTGTTGTTGAAGTGATTGAAGAATGGGAAGAAATGCCTGCACCTGAGGACTCTGCCCCTCAACCTACATCGATTGAAGAGACTCGGACTCTTCCATTGCAGGAAGATCGTGCTGATCTTGAGGCTGAACTTGCTCGACTTGATTCAGAACGTCAAGTACGTTCCACCCCTGCAGAGGAGCCCAAGACAGACCCTCGATTGGAAGCCTTGCATGATCAACTCTCTGAATTGGATTTCTGAGGTGATAGCATGGTTGAAACCCTTCTGTTCCGAAACGAATCAAAGGGGTCATCGTACCCAATGATGCTTGAAAAACTCGTCTTTTTGATAGCAATTGTCGGTTTCATCTATCTCAATCAAATCCTATGGTCACGCATAGACGTGGTCTGGTATCAATGGCTTGCATCCATAGGATTGGCATTGTCAATGTTAATTCTTACAGAATTCATTGGGCGGTTGATTCAGTCGATTCGTGCTACGAATTGATCAGAACTCTTTCTCATTAACCGGTTCAGGCGTTTTGTTGGTCATCGACTCAATCAATCCCCAAACTCGTTGCCATGGTACAAAGAATCGCAATACTGCAACTAGGCTCAAAAAGAGAAGAGCAGAGATGACCAAACCATAGGTCAACGATAATTCAATCGATTCCGATACTTGTGCAGCCCATTGACTTCCTGTTGAAGTTCGAACCACTTCAAGAAGAACGCTGTGGAAGCCCAAGGCTACAACCGTAACAAGTCCTGTAACCGTCAAGAATCCTGCTGTGTGTCGAAGATGACCGTTCAATACGTTGTCCATTTGTCGGACATATTCTGGGTCTCGCTTGCAAGACTCTGGAAGACGATATGCGTACTCAAGATAACGGATGACACCAAATCCAGATTCTTGGAAAACCATAATCAAGATAGCAATCGAAATGAGGGAAAACTGCTCTTCAGTGACGAAATAATATCCGAATATCCCGACCGTTGGATCACTCACTTGGGATTCAAGTGAGATCAAATTGGACCCCCAATCACCCAATTGGGACTTGATCAATGGGAACGTGAGGATGGCGTGGATTCCGAGGAACAGGAGCGTGAATCCAATAGCCCATCCAATTGATCGTCGAGAAAGACCCCAGATTCCACGTGTCCCCATAATGACGGGGAGGAGATAGATGAAGAGGATAATCAGAGAGAGAATCATCAACAACGGCCATTCCAGTGTCTTAAGTTCGCTTTCGGAAGGTGCTCTGAATTCAAAGGAGAAAAGCATCGAAGGAATCCAGGTCAAAATCAAACGACCGACAAGGAGTACCATGAGCGTAATGATGAAGCCCAATTTGATTCGTTGTTGAACTCTGGGCGATTGGAAAGCCATGATTGCCATCGAGCCACCAAGACCCAACCCCAATACAATAGGGACATAGAATCGAGCAAGGCCGGTTCGGCCCGATCCAATTAACCAGTCTCCGATTGGCACCTCTCCGACAAGCGTTTCAAGTGATTCAAACAGCATGGTGTGATCGATGCTGTTAACGACATATGTGGAGACTACTTCAAGATACATCCAAACGAGAGCAATGGTTGAAACAACCTGCAGTGTAATGATTTGCCACTGCTTACGCAACGCTTTGAGATGAAGTGTTCGTGCACGACCTCCCATCAAGGAAACGTCACTTTGTGGGTCTACTTCACCTGCCATCTAATACCCCCTTACCTGCATAATTGCTTGCGATAGGTCCATGTCAGGCATCCAATCGATGACTTGCGCCCCTGAACCTGCTAGAGTCGTCAGTCTGTTCTGGCGCTCCAATTTGAGAACTTCATACGACATACGTGGGATTCGGGAAACAAGGCGCTCGAAATCGATGCTTGATGGAGACAGGACGGTTACTTCGTGACCTCGCCCAACCAGGTCTCGAACAGCAGCAGGAACGGTTCCATCACCTTCACAAGAGGAGATGACGAAAACTGGGCTACCGCGACTGAAACGTCCACTTAGAGAATTCGTAACAGCTTGCAACGGCATTGCACCCTCTGGCTTCACTCCGGCAAGCGAACTAAGGATTTTGAAATACTGCTTGTCTCCTGTGTCTGGAGGCAAGTAGGCCAAACCATCGCCGTATATGCCGAGGGCGACACTGTCTCTTCGCTTTAGGAAAAACGCTGCAAGGCTTGCTGCACTCACGGTCCCCATCTCAAGTGGGTTCTTCAAAACCGTACCTATTCGAGACACGTCGCGTGAATCGAGAAGAATGTACAAATCGGTTACTGCATCACGGCACTTTTCGTTGACCATGAGATCGCCCGTTCGAGCAAATGCCTTCCAGTTGATGTTCTTGAACGGATCACCAGGGACGTATTCTCTCAGGGAGTAAAACTCTGAGCCTTGTCCTGGTGTTCGCAATGTTGTTGCTCCAGTGTACATCTTTGGAGTACGAGAGCGCAGGAATGCTTCCTCGACTTCCTTGATTTGAGGGAAGATGACGATGTCGGAATGATGGTCGACGTACATATCCTCTACTCCGAGATTGAAGGTATTACGAACACGCAACGATACTGGTCCAATGGAATAATGCCCTCGGAGTGGACATCGAAGGACGTATCGGATTCGCGCACTTTCTCCTGGACGGAGGTTGAGTCGCATTTGATTCAATCCACTTCGGAGTTTCATTTCGTGAGGAATGTTATCGTAGACATCCAACAATTGTGTTCGACGGTTTGAACGATTGGTCACCAACAACTCGACATAAAGGTCGTCTCCTTTGTACAGATTGTCTGCGGACAAGGTGCGCTGAACCTCAATATCACCATGGCCCGATACCCACGAGTTCACGACGATGAACGTAATGAGAGCCAATCCTAGGATCATCATCTGGTTGTTGGTAATCATCATCCCGATGAGAATGAGTGCAATACCTCCTGTGAAGGTAAAGGCTGCTTTACGTGTCCACATGATGCTCACCTACGCCCCCATGCTTTGATACGTTTAACCAAAGCCACGGATTGTTCCAAGGAGTATTTTCCTGGTTCAATCGCAAATTTTGCCAACACTGGATCTTGAATTAATCCTACAAGTTCTTTCGCAGACATTGCGTGGAATTCTTCGACTGTCAAACCGTTCTGGTTGCGGACTTTCGAAAGGAACACCTGCCGTATTTTCTCCGTTTTGGCATAATACGTGTATCGATTTGCATCACCAAATCCGTAGTAGATGATGCTGAAAACGTGACGCCAAGGTTCTGGGTCACGCTTCTTGAGAAGAACTGCTTCGAAGGTAATGAAGAGGACGACAAAGAGAGCAAGCATTGCCAAGCCCTCTCCGGTGAAATAAACCAAGAGGAAGTAAACTGTGTTGTAGGAATCTGCAAGGAGAGCATTCTGCGGGTGCCTGCTCTCGTCAAAGATGACCAAGGCATTCTCCGCGGGTTGTCCGTCTTCGCCTTCAATCGTGCTCATCAACGCTTCTGCAATGACGTCAAGCGCCCACTTTCGATTGTCGTTTGCTGGAATCAACTTCTCAGTTGCACCATATTCTCCATTGTTGAATCCTTCATAGTCGTAAATCGCGTTAATGAGCGAACTACCGTCTGCAATGAAGAAGACTCGCCCCCCCTCGTCTGGATCACAGTTTGTTGAGGCACATGCTTCAATGGAGAGATTGAATTGACCCCACAGATCGGGAGTTTCACTGTTTTGTTCGTTACCAATCCACAACTCTCCATCACCATTGACGTCAACGGTAGCTTGGTTGCTGGTCACTGCTCGAACACTGACATCCTTGAGAGCACCACGTACACCCGGTACGATCTCGAG
>JACETE010000098.1 GCA_013911465.1 Candidatus Poseidoniales archaeon | reverse complement strand
GGAACCCATGGTGTCATCTTTGATTTCATCCATAAACTCAAGCGAAATCCCTCAGAACTCGAGGTTCTTGGTGATGGACGACAAGAAAAATCCTACATGGAAGTAGGCGATTGCGTTGATGCCATTCTCCACGTTATGGCAACAGTACATGAACCTCTCAACCTGTTCAATCTTGGTAGTCATGATACATGCAGTGTTCGCCGAATCGCAGAAATTGTCGTTGAAGAAACCGGCTACACGGATGCTGAGATCGTTTACACTGGTGGCTCACGAGGCTGGGCTGGAGATATTCCAAGAGCAATGCTTGGCATCGACAAAATGTTGGCAACCGGTTTCAATGTCAAATACAACAGCGAAGATGCAGTCCGTCACACAGCACGTGTTCTGATTGAAGAAATCGGTCTTGGAGATTAAACCAAGTTCTTTGCAACAAACCATTGGTCTTATGGACAAGAATGGCTTGGGGAGGAATAGGTGAGAGTGTGAAGTCAATGCTTGAAAACCAAGATGCGAGTGCTCGTTCGGATGCAGGACTTATCGTTATGTCGATGTTTTTTGCAGGAATTCTAATCGTGGCATTTACGACAAGTCCGGTTGCATCCGGGACACAAGTCGGAGAGCGTGCTCCGATCTTCAGCGCAGATGCGTACGATGGAACGAGTTGGAAATCGTTTGAATTCGAAGACCTCTTGGACAACACTTGGACGTGGAATTCCAGCGATGAATCTCCGTGGATTGCTGTTGAATTCCTTGATACAGATTGTGGCTATTGTAAGAACTCCGCATCGGAAGTTGGTCAATGGTCAGAAATGTATACTGCTGAGCAATGGCCAGGTCCCGACGTTATATTCATTGCAATTGCAGTTGAATTTGTTGCTGAATCCTCACGTGCTGAAGTCATAGAATTCCGAACTCAATACGAAAACAACTTCCTCTATGTCGACGACCTTGATGTTGACATCGCAAAGGACTGGGATGTCGCAGCAACGCCGAGTTATTTCCTCGTACAACCTGATGGTATTGTAGCATGGAACAG
The DNA here is from genome assembly GCA_013911465.1 of Candidatus Poseidoniales archaeon. GTDB lineage: Archaea > Thermoplasmatota > Poseidoniia > Poseidoniales > Poseidoniaceae > MGIIa-L2. The sequence continues at coordinate 4,196 of JACETE010000098.1, read as the reverse complement.
TGGTCAGGCAACCAACTCTCTCGGTTGGGATGCGAAGGAAGAAAAATCAATTTCACTCAACGGTTTTGATGACGGTTATGTCCAACTCAATGAAGCAATTGAGCAACTTACCATGATGCATGGAGGCGAGTGACCATGAACGAATACGTAGTTCTGTCCTTCCACGGTGCTATCATTCTCTTTGGGGTACTCCTGCTCACACCAATGGGTGCAAATCTTTCGTCGGTTCTTCACAGTCGATATCCCTCGACTACGACCAAGCGTGGTCAACTGATCGCTGGAATGGCATTCATTTGCTTTGGTGGATTCACGGTCTCTGCACACACGCTATGGATGCACAACAAATTGTCTGAAGGCGCAAGTGTATGCTCCGGAGATTCCATTCTGAATTGCGATGGATTGATCGGAAATGTTGCATACAACACGGATCCTCTTCTCGGGCAACCATGGGGAATGATTGGAATGGTGGCATTTACTGCACTCATGTGGATTGTAATCGTCATTGGTAAGGAACCAATGTCTTCACAAACTCCAACGTTCATTAAAGCAGGACTGGGAGCAACCATCGCTGGATTGCCAGTTATCGCTCTGCTTGTAAGTTACGAAATCAAGGAAGGATTGATTTGTCCGTTTTGTACCGCTGCCCACATCGCTAACATCCTAGCACTCATCGGGTTCATCCTTCTGTTTAGACTCTATGAATCAGGTGAATGGGCTCCTGATATGAAGAAATCTTCTAGGAAGTGAGCTGATTGAATCGAGATGTTGCCATCGTAGCCATCTCTATCGTCGCTTTACTTCTCGTATCGTATCAAGCAGGTTACCTTGACTTTGGAACAGAAGACACAGTAGAACAAACCCTCGAGGAGGATTCTAATGATTTACCTTCATCTCTCGATGAAATTCATCCCCTTGCTTCGACTTGTCTTGAGCACGGTGATTTAACTCGTCATGATCACATGTATCTCACCATTCGTGTGAACGGTGATTTCGTTACAATTCCAGAAAATGCTGGAGTATACACGGCAACATGCGACCAAGCTGGTGCAACCATGCACGTTGTTCATACACATTCATCCGACGGCAAACTTCACCTCGAGATGCAGACAGAGGAGGATGTTGAGTTGGGAGTGTTCTTCGACATCTGGGGTCAACACTTTGATGAAACCGGAATCTTCGAACACCGTGTCAATGAAACTCATGGTATGACGATGAGCGTACGTGATGTAGACAACAATGTTACCGTTGTCGATACCTACGATCACTTCATTCTACTCGAAGGTCAAGAGATTTTCATCGATTTCGGACCTGGTCTTTAAGGTATGAAAATTCCTTCAAAAAAGGTATCTTCGCCTTCTGTTTCAATCTCTTCTAATCGGACGATGGTAACATCGATTCGTTCTGTATCGGTGTAGATGCGTCGTAGTTCGTGAAGCATTGCTCTTTGGACATCTTCTTGATCTGTTCCATAAAGAACAGAAAGATGGTGATGCTTTTCGTTGTTAACCATAGCAATGAATTCTACCATCCATTCCTTAACATGGTCATCTCGGGTGTTCGCCTCAAATGTTTCTTCCATGATATTACATGGACGTGATACCTTATCAATGAATGGGTCATTTGCCTCATCAATTGCCGGAAAGAGGTAATATAATTCATTTTTCGGCGTAATTTTGTTATATTTACTCCTCTTCTCTTACCTTTTCCATCGAATTAATGGAAACGAGACCAAGCATTCCAACAGCCAAGAAAATCATGACCGGTAGAAGAAGAGGAACTTCTCCACTGTCATCGAGAACAGAGGATTGCATGGAGATTTGAACAACTCCAAGAGGTTGTGAGTTCAGTATACTTCGATTCTGAAGAGCACTTGCAGTGTATTCATGAACAACGATTACAGACCATTCCTCCAAATCCTGTGTAGGATAACTTGCAACAAATGGTGCGATGATGGTTGATCCGATTGCAGTTTGTTGTCCTTGCATTGGGAATTCAGCCAAGGCGACCAAGACTCTGTCTCGATGCGACTCTCCAGGATTTTCAAATGCCTTGTCGACCGTTTTCTTGTGTTGAAGGAACAGTATGGTGTATTGTGTCATATTGTCCACTTCTGATGCATGAGGGGGCATGACAGTAACCATCAGATGTGTGTCATTTGTTTCAGCCCGAACTGTGAGTGAAGTAAATTGGCGTTGATTCGATTCGGCTTTGAGAATATCACCTTGGACATCCGGCCATGACGAAACATCCTCACGTATTAGCCCGTTATGAACCACAAACGATGGGTATCCAGTATCGTTTTCATGTTGAATGTTGAGTCGTTCAATTCGATGTTGGGCTGCCTCAGGTCCAAACGCATCTACGCCATCATCTGGATGATAGGAAACCATTGCTATTCGGCTTCCATGCTCCTCTGCTACAATACCCAGATCCGGGTCAATTTCAGCGCACCGTTGGCACCACGTCGCTGTGTTTTCTTCCACAAGGATACTGTGGCCGCCTTCAATGACCATGGAACCTGTCCAATTGTCTGGCTCAATTTGTACTGCATGAGCATGTGGCAATAGAAGCAGGATGGAACACAAGAACATCGCCTTGCGGACTGCGCTCATGTCCCTGCCAAACGCTCGTCCTCTTTCATCTCATCGTTCAAGCCATGAAAGTACGGAAGATGTTATGTCTGCGAGTTCTCGCAAGGGTAACTGGGGATTCATCATGGCAGACCACTGGATTGAGAATCACAAGCGTGATTCATGGCGTCGCCAAGCCAAAGCCAGTGGCTACCGTGCCCGTTCAGCATTCAAACTTAAGCAAATTCAAGCCAGATTTGAATTGATGCGTGAAGGCGATGTCGTACTTGATGTTGGTTGTCATCCAGGAGGATGGGCTCAAGTCGCAGTCGAAGAAGTCGGTGAAGAAGGGATTGTTATCGGTGTTGATCTTGAACCCTGTCAACCAGTGGATGGAGCACTTTTGATGGTTGGTGATATCACCGATCCGTTGACTCAAGAACGAATTATTAAGGAACTTGAAGACCGTCAAGTCAACTCCGTTATCTCGGATATATCGCCTCACATTACCGGCAAGTGGGACGTGGACCAAGCCGTAGCCATGACACTCGTGGCGAAGGTGTTCGACTTCGCGCTACCTCTGCTTTGCAATGGAGGATGGTTCGTAACGAAATTGTTCCAAGGAGTTGGAGTTGAGGAATTGATTGACGCTGTCAAGCCCCACTTTTCCTATGTACGACGCTTTTCACCGGAAGCTTCCCGAAACTCCTCTTCAGAGGTTTACTTGATTTGTCGAAATCATACGCCTTGGAATGCAACGTCAACATCTGTGTTGGACCGATACGAAGAAGGGGTGAACAAGTTGTTGGGTGGAGACGAAATCGTCGATAATGTTGTTGCAACAAAGACCAAGTTTACTGTTCGCCGAAAGAAGGTCGAATGAAACTCTCATAATGCTAGAGGTTCTTGTTTGGAACATGAATCCTACAAGCGTTCACGATCTTCAACCAAACCGCACCATATCTGCCATTAACGGCGTCATCGCTCGTTCCTATCCAATTTCAATGAAGTATGCCAGAGGTCGTTGGCTTCATTTTCGTCAAATCGTTCTTGAGGATGCAAGTGGATGGGTACTTGTCAATGTTTGGGGGCAGGTTGCTACAGAACTTCTTCGAGGTCAGAAAATTCACATCAAAAAGGCATATTGTTTTCATCAAAATGGAGCGCTGTGCCTTACTCTAAGCATTCACTCTCGCCTCAAGATATGCACGCAAGCATAAAGAGGGGGAGGTCATGGGCCAACTACTACTGAGGCATCATTATGACAGAGCGAGCAAAGAATTGCACATCCTCCGGAAAACCGCTAACAGAAGTTGGTTCAACTGCTTTCCCTTGCCCAAACTGTGGCAATCCAATTGGACGTAGTCCACGATGCCGAGACCAAGGTGTCTCTTACACCTGTTCAGAGTGTGGATTTGTAGGACCCTGAGGTGAGAACATGGGCATGGTAGCAATGACATACAAGATCAATCCTGATGCAGAAATGGAAGATGTCGACACTGACATGATTTCCTCGACCATCTCCACCTTTGGAGATGACAACTATGACGTTCAAAGCGTCGAAGTAAAACCTCTTGCGTTTGGACTCAAATTCGTTCAAGTTCACGTCGTCATGAACGATGGTGA
>JACETE010000097.1 GCA_013911465.1 Candidatus Poseidoniales archaeon | reverse complement strand
TGTTCACCAACAGGTCCCATAACTGGGACAAGTGATACGTGAACAAACGTTACGTGTTCTCGGCCGACACGGAACTGGAATTGGCGAAGTGCTTCGAGATAGGGTGCGCTTTCGATATCACCAACTGTGCCGCCGAGCTCAATGATGCAAACGTCAGGCGTTTTTTCGCTACCGTCAGCAGGCCTGTGAGCGACATCAATGATCCAATCCTGCACAGCATCCGTAATGTGTGGAATGACCTGAACGGTCTTGCCAAGATAGTCACCCCGTCGTTCTGCTTCAAGGACCTTCGAGAAGACCTTTCCAGTTGTGAGGTTGTTATCTCGAGCGAGATTGAGATCGAGGAAACGTTCGTAATTGCCGAGGTCCAAGTCGACTTCGCCACCGTCATCGAGGACGAAAACTTCCCCGTGTTCGAATGGACTCATTGTTCCAGCATCGCTGTTGAGATATGGGTCAATTTTGATGGAAGTGACTCGCAGTCCAGCACTCTTGAGAAGAACACCGATGCTACTTGCAGTAACACCTTTACCCAGTCCACTGAGCACTCCCCCGCTGACAATTACGTACTTCAAATCCATCAACGGGATTTCAAGCCGTCGCGCATACCATATCAATATTGGCTATGACGGTTGACTATGGTTCTGCTTTAATTTCAAGTAGCGTCAGAATTAGCGCAGTCTATGTCGGAACCTACCGGGGACAGAATTTTGGTCACCGGAGCATTAGGACAGATAGGAACAGAACTGGTCGAAGCGTTAAGGGAGAAACACGGCTCCTCCAGTGTAATCGCTTCAGACATCCGCAGCGAAGATGACCAAAAGTCAACCAGTCATGGTCCATACGTTACGCTTGATGTCTTGGATACGGACTCAATCATCGACGTTTGTATCGAAGAAAACATCGGAACAGTCTATCATTTGGCGGCATTACTTTCTGCCACAGGTGAAAAGAACCCAGAACTTTGTCGAAAAGTGAATATTGGCGGAACAGAGTCCGTTCTTGAGGCTGCAAAAATGTGCTCTCTACGTGTATTCTCACCGTCATCGATCGCAGTCTTTGGCCCAGATGCCCCAAAGCATGCTCCCCAAATTACAGACCTTAACCCAACAACCGTCTATGGAGAGACAAAGGTGGTTGGTGAATCCTTAGCAAAAGACTACTGGGACAACCATGGCATTGATGTGAGAGGCATTCGATATCCAGGGCTCATTTCATACAAAGCGCCTGCGGGCGGTGGTACGACAGATTATGCTGTTGAGATTTTTGATGCTGCATTGAACGAAGGCTACTACGAGTGCTTTGTTCGACCGGACACCCGTTTGCCCATGCTGTACATGGACGATGCAATTCGAGCGACCTTGATGTTGATGGATGCACCGAGCAACACGCTCGGTCCATCAAAAGGTGGATACAACATTGCTTGTCATTCCTTTACTGCCCAAGAATTGGTGGATGCTATAGCGACTGAAGTGGACGGTTTCAAATGCGATTTTGTTCCTGATGTGCGCCAGAAGTACGCTGATTCATGGCCAGATTCCATCGATGGATCTGTTGCTGAGCAAGAGTGGGATTGGGCACCAGAATTCGGTCTTACAGAGACGGTTAAGGCAATGCTGAATGGTCTTTCCAAAGAATGAACAGTTTCTCCAATGCTAGAGGTTTGGAGTTATTGTGAAATCCACTTGTAGGTTCGAGCACCTTCGTTGGTTCCATCTTCACCGATTTCAATAAGTGCAAATTCGCCATGAGGTGATACGACACTCTCTTCCTGCAATCCCTTGTGGAGATTTTCATAGGTGATTTGGTCGATAGCGACACGTCCAGCGAGGCGCTCAAACAATTGCCATCCTGCGACAACTTCTCGCCATCGCGTAGCAACCTTTCCTTCAAACACCTTCGCTTTGGCACCAGATCCATAACCGCACAGGCCGAACAATTCGCCCTCAAGTTTGGAATTGTCTTCAAGATCGGATTCGAAGGTTGACATTAATGCAAGGAAAATTGATCCAGTGTATTGATTACCAATCAAACTCGAAGCACGTTGACCCTTCTCAATGCATTCCTTGTGGAATTGAAGATATTCAGGAGTCTTCGAAATCGCACGTCGATAGCCGTCCATTTCCTTTTCCCATGCCATGATTTCCTCGGGATCTTCTGTTTCGGGTTTGACAGGCTGTTCTCCAATTTGTTCAACAACTCCCGGCCACATCTCTGTGTTCATTCGGTCATGACGAAACACGTCAGGGAACATACGCTTTGCCTGGAATGCATAAGGAAGATGCATAATGATTCGAGACCATTGCTCGGTGAATTGAGTATCAAGTTCAGGATCCCATCGATTCTGCTTGATAGCACGTTGGCTGAAGTTGTGGAAGGCTTGACGTACAGCTTGTTGGTAGCATCGGTTGGAAAACTGACCGTCAAAGACGGGTTCGTCTCGATGTACACTGACGCTTTCTTCGCCATGTGCAAAGATTCCAAGGCGTCGAACAGTAGATTCAGGAAGGTGCTTGACCATACGGTCAACAATGCCTTTCTTGAGCGATTGACCGGTTTCTTGGGCGAGTGTCATAACGTTGGAAATGACAGAGCGGAGGCTAACATTTCGGCGTGGCTTGAAGAAATCGTGAACAGGTGTCGTCGAAACACCCCAGCAGTCAGGGATTTCGAGCAGACGTGGGTTTCGTCGAATCAACAACGCACCACCACCTGCTCCTTGCGTATACTCCCCACTTGATTCCAGAGCATACTTCGCATTGTCAGAGAAGATGACAACTCCGATTCGGTCGTCTTCATCACTTGATCGAGCAGCCCAATCAAGCGTAGTATGGAGAGCATCAACGGCTCCAATGCAAGCAAAGGTCATGTCGACAACGTCACAGTTTCGGAAGCAATCAACGCCAAAACGGTCCTGATAGCGTTGTGTAAGCATGTCGAGAATGTAGGTGGCTGTTGGTTTTGCTCCATCGAGAGCAGATTCAGTACCGAGGTACATTCTTCCGATATCTCTTGGATCGATTCCGTTACGATCGATAAGGCGCATAACGGCCATCGCACCCATGGTTGCTGTATCTTCGTGAACATCGGGAATGGCCATTGCTTTCAGACCAAGGCCCTTGTTGAGTTTACCATAGTCAGCGCCTCGCATTTCAGCAAAATCACGCATGTCCATGTACAGACGTGGGAAATGTATTGCAACATCATCAATTCCAACGTTGACCATGATGATGCGCCGATTTTAGTATATTTATAAGGTGGTTCTGAAAAGAACCCTCCCAATCGAACTTATCGACGGTCAGGGGCAGTACCATCGAGTTTCGCTTGAACATCACCCGGAACACTGATTTCTTGTTTAGCCCACAAGACATCGTCGATACGCAGCACGGCGATTGTAGCCTCACTTGCACCTGAGATTGCTTGTTCAAGAACTCGAGATGGTTCGACGACGTTTGAAGTACGCATGTTCTCCGGTTGTCGTGTGATTACATTCAATCCAATTGAATCATCTTCGTCAGTGGATTGAATGGAAACAATCTGCAACAGTGTGTCGATCGGGTCCATTCCAGCATTCTCTGCCAGAACACGAGGAATGGTCTCAAGTCCATCAGCAAAGGCTTCGATGGCGAGCTGCTCACGTCCTGGTACAGTCTCAGCGTATCGTCGCAAACGTCGTGCTAAGGCAATGTATGTTGCTCCCCCACCGGGAACCAATCGTGGATTTTCCTTCAGTCGACAGGCAACGCCCAAAGCATCAGCAAAACAACGCTCAACCTCGCCAACAACTGTATCGGTACTTCCAGTCGCAACAAATGTCGCTCCTCCTTCATCAGTCTCAAGAATCCAGTGGTCAACATCGCCCCAACGTTCACATCGACTCGAAATGAAAACCCCAACATCCTCGGACTTCGCTTGATGAATGGAAGGAACAAGACGAGAACCACAACCTCGCGCAAGAAGTTCAAGGTCGCTTTTTGCTACACGACGAAATGCTTTGATTCCTGCTTCAGCAAGATGAGCATGCATGCTGTCATCGATACCTTCACGACAAGCAAGGAGAGTGATGTCAAGGTCAACAAGCATCTTGACTTGCTCCAGAAGTCGCTCTTGTTCAGCATCTCGGAACGATTGCAGTACACTCGTTGATGTTACGTTCAACTGAACATCTGTTGACAACGATCGAAGTTCAAGCCCACCATCAACAAGTAGAATCGATCCCGCTCCGAGGGAAGACGGCATCTCAACGTGAGCACGCTTTTTGGGAAGTGCAAGCCCAGTGATAAGTTTCGATTCTTCCAGTGCAGGTCCGCTTCGAGTGATGACTTTGACACGAGTAGGGTCTGCAACAATCTTGTCATCGGATTGCATGGTGATGGCATCAGCCGCCTCGACAGCGCATGCTGAAATCGTGGACTGCATTTTCTGGTGAAGTTTTCCTGCAAGCGAGGTCATTGTTGCCGATTGAATATCGTCTCGACTGGCATCAAAACTCAATGAATCCAGATGTTCCTTACAGTAGGATTCCGCCATGCGGTATCCTCGAGCGATGGTGGCGGGATGGACGCCTTGGACGACAAGATGCCAAGCGTTCTGCAGCCATTCTGCGGCGAGAAGAACCGTCGTTGTCGTCCCATCTCGCACCGTTTGATCCTGAGTGGCACTCGCTGCAATCAACATGTGAGCAATGGGATGTTCTACCTTTGCAGATTCAAGGACAGTAATCCCATCATTCGTGACCATGCTTCGCCCTTCATCATCAACGAGTAACTTGTCCAAGCCCTTTGGACCGAGTGTGGAACGTACGGCTCCAGCAAGGGCCATAGCAGCCTGAATGTTCTTGCGAAGAGCGTCTCGACCGGTTGTACGGTCGGTCGCTTCAAGAATCGGAGCATCGCTCATGGCCACACCAACGGTGACTTGCACATAAGTGCGATGTTTCAGTCTTCTTCATCGACGACTTCGAAGTCTGCATCGACGACATCATCGCTCTCGACGTTGATGTCTCCGTCTCCTTCGTTGTTCTCAGCTTCTGCCATTTCAGCAGCCGCTGCTTCGTACAACTTGGATGAGATTGCGTGCATCGATTCCTCAACTTCCTTGACCTTGGCTTGGATAGCAGCCTCATCCATAGCGTCATCATCGATTGGTTTTCCGTCACCATCTTGGACAAGGGCTTCGAGTTCGGTGAGTTTCTCACGAACAGGTTCGAGGTCGGAAGCATCGAGTTTGTCCTCGTTTTCATCGAGGGTACGGCGAGTTTGGTAGACAATTTGATCAGCCATATTTCGG
>JACETE010000096.1 GCA_013911465.1 Candidatus Poseidoniales archaeon | reverse complement strand
CCTTACAATCCCGATTTAGTCCCTGGATTTTGGAACTACTTCAGCACACACTCATTAAAATAAACAACAAATTTGAGAATTGAGTATGAACCATCAACAAATCAATTCGGATGCGTTGGAAGGGGCTATCCGAAACCCCATCCAACGGAAAGAAGTCGTTGGAAGGGCTTTGCGTGGGTCTGTTTGTTCGCTACCCTATGCCAGATAGAAAAATTCATTCTCGCAACGAAGACAAACAAATGTGCCATTAGTGCCATCTTCCAAATCTAGTTTCTGTTCGCAAAATGGACAATCTACCTCAGTCGTACTTCTACGATTACTTGCAAGGTTCTGAATACACTCCAAACTAATCTTTACACCTTCATCATCACCTATTTCCCGAAAAATTTCTAGGCTTCTCTTCATCAATAATTCTGCCTCCCGATCGTCGGTTGAATCATGTGCTAGGTTGAGCAGAGCAAGTGCGACATCCTGTAGTTCACTTTCACTTAGGTCGTCCATAATTCAAACACTAACGATTGAACATTAAAGCCTCCGTTATTTTTGATTAAAAATGCACAAGGTTAGACTCAAAGATTGTATGCGAGGGTTTCCCTTGTAGCCGTACACAGCCGCATGGGTACCCACTGATGATGCACCCACACATTTGGGTTTCAAGAGGTTACAACATTGTTACAGAGGCAATATATACGAGCCCGTGGTAAAATAATACATGAACAAAAAGATTGCTTTCCTTATCGTCTTGTTGATGTTTACGGTTTCTTTTTCTGGGTGTTTGGGCCGTGGTGGTGGAAACGGTGGTAGTGACAAAAACATGGGTTCACCGGAAGAAGTCAAGGCTGAAGACTACAATGTTCTTTACATCGGTCACAGCTTCGGACGAGTTTTTGCTGAAACACTTCAGGATTATGCACACACCGCAGGGTTCACCGATCACGCACAGTACATCGAAATGAGTGGAGGTGCTTCAGGTGCCCCAGATGCCTTGTGGGAAGATGACGGCCATCGTGAAAACATCAAGGATTACCTCGATACTGGCGAGATTGATGTTTTCATCATGATTTGTTGCAGTATCGAGTTTATGGAATCTGATTTCCAATCCGATGCCGCAATCTGGAACTTCACCTCGTATGCAGTTGACAAGAACCCAAACATCCGAATTGGTTTGGCTATGCCATGGAAGGATTACCCTGGAGACTACGTGAATGCAAGCGAGTATGCAACGAACTCAACACTCGATATCTATCCGTATTGGGTGAACCTCTCAGAGGAACTCAGTGCGGACTTCCCCAACAATGAGATCTTCACCTTCCACCACGGCGCATTGGCTTACGAACTGCGTGAGATGTTTGAAGCCGGAGAACTTGAAGGTGACATTAACAGGTTGCAAGGGCCGATACAGACTTCTGTGTTTACCGATGCAAAAGGGCACGCTGGCCAAATCATGATCGATACTGGAACACTCATTTGGCTTCATGCAGTTCACGGTTACGAGCCGCTGGATATGCCAGAATTCACCCAATGGAACACCGACATTCGAGTCATTGCAGATTCTGTTCTCAATGCGTAGAGTCAACTTTGAGTGGGATTATTGAGTACTTACACTCCTACAATCTGACGAATAACGTGTTCGGACTCAATCTCGAAGCCCTTCTCAGAAACATTCAGCTCTTCTGTGGGTTGAACGGCAGAACCAAACAGATAATCCCAACATGAGAGGATATTACCAAAATTACGATTCATTGCAGCATCAGCCATTGAATGATGAGTTCTGTGGAATGGGGGCGTTATGAAGACATAATTCAATGGCCCTAAGGAGACATTGAGGTTTGAATGCACCCAAAAATTCACAGCACCTAGGCATATTGCAATGACTGCAACCGTTGGGGCAGGAATTGCAAACATGCACATTCCAATCAAGTAAGGGAGTCGAATGATCAAGGAATTCATTGCTGATGTTCGTAGACCTGAGAACCAGTAAATCTGTTGTATTGAATGATGGAAGACATGCGTACGCCACAGCGGTGCTGTATGCATCAATCTGTGTGCAATGTAATACCCAAAGTCACCAATAATCAATGCTAGCAGAATCCTCAAGCCCAAAGGCTGGGAAATCACTGCCTCGAACAATTGAACGTTTTCTGTAAGCCAGGTTCGAACAAATCCATCAAGCAACCAGATCGTCATTCCTGCAACGATCAACGAGCTGATTACAATTACAATGAAGTCGAATTTCAAGTGCTTTTTTCGATCTATTTTTTCCAACGGATTCCTGTTTTCAAGGAGATGGAAGATGCCCCCTGTTGCGAGCAATAGGGCTCCTGAGGCAAACATTGACATGACCATACGTGAAAACTAGAATGATTTTGATTTAAACAATCTCCCGACGGGGGGGTTGTAGGGCATTACACATCGTTCTGTTCATCTGGAGGGATGTAGTATTTTGATTTCCCACCTCGAAAGACATCCGTACATACAAACAAGACGACGATTAACCAAGGTACAACATACGGTGTAGGCCCACCAGATAAATTCCCTATGTTGAATTCTATTGCTATCCTTGCTTGGACTTGCGCCAGAAAAGAGAAAACCAAAATGCCTCGGAAGAACCTTCCATCTAGGATTTTGTAATTTCTCACTGTTACATTCTCATATCCACCTGCGCCGCTAGGGTTGTTTGAATCTGCTTCGACCCAAACCTTTTCCTTGGTAGTATGGTATTCCCTGTAGTAACTCGAGCGTTTTGGAAGGATGTCTTGCCCAGCATACCCAAAACACTCAAACGGGTGGTGTTTCCATTTTACCACGTCCATCCAAGCCCACCTCTTCACGAACGAATGATCGTAGTGTGTCTTGTCCCTGAGCACCTCCCAATAGTGCTTGACAATGGGGTCATCCTTCACATCTTGATTCGACGATTCAGCCTCAGGTTTCTCGGATTCTTTTTCGCTACTGAAGGAGCTAAACAAAAAATACGGAGCCAAACAGAGTTGTGTTGCTAACCCTCCTCCAAACAAGGTCCATCCAAGTTCAGTATTTCTGCTTGCATCAGACCAATTCAGTGGGATATTCCACATTATCCATCCAGCAAAGAAAGAAACGATTGCAGCAAGAAAGAGGAGGACACGTTTGGATGGTGACAAGTTTTGTCCTCCGTCATCACACGGGCATTCCTATGTACGGCTCGTCAATATCCAACTGCAGAATGTAGAGTCCAGTCGAGATACATGATGCATAGATCCGTCCTTCGTGGAATTCAACTGCCCAAAGGAACGGAACCCAAGAAAAGTCGTAGAATGCACTGTCAAGAGGTGTTCCGTCGAGGTGGCCTCTTGGAAGATAGTAGCCTACTGTGGCTTCAAAGTGGATATCAATTCGATCAGTAGCAATCGGTGAGATGAGCGTTTCAACGTCAACAATCCAAACACCTGCATGATAATGCGAGATGTACAGACGACCATCCCATGTGCCTCCGCGGGATTGATCCGTTTCTTCGGTCGTCTCGAAATAGCCACTGTCGAGATTGTGTGGACTGAACAGCAACCATTCGTCGGCTACTGGGTCGAGTTCACAGGTTGAGCCGAAACAATGGTCCGATGCATAGGGGATTTCCCAATCACGGGTCATGGAAATTTCGAACTTGAAGTTCCCGTTTTCCATCGAGTATTCGGTGGTGTCAAGGAGGTAGACGATACCTGTCCCCTCGTAGAGGTCAAGACACTCGACTGCTGCTGTCACGTAATGCCGTGGTTCGTCGCCAAGCCCAAGGTGCGAAACATCGAGCATCTCTGGGAATGGTTCTGCATAGTGAATGTAGGAAACACGTCCACCGTTTTCGTTACCAGTCGTCCCACTGTCCGGTTGGCCGTCGTTGTCCAAGTCAAGGAAATCCATCCACGAGCCAACTTCAGGTGCACGCCATCGGCACATGACTGGGTTGCCTTGTCCTGCTTTGCACAAGGTTGCCATGGTCGTGTACTGGGCTGGTGAATTGACAGGATGTGGAACATCGGTGACGTCTCCAATTCGAAGACCTGCTTCCCAGTAGGAGCCATAAACGAAGGTTCGGCCATAGCGTGGGTCTTCGGTATCTTCACCTGGCCATCGTTGAACGGTCATGTCGTGAATGTAAATCCAGCCGCCACGGGTTGTTTCCCAAGCGACTTCGTATTCACCGACCTTGATGATGGTGTGACCGATTCCTGATCCAGGGATGCCTGGAAGGGTCCGAGAGGCACTGCCTTGGAGGTTGAGGTGAGCGATGGTCACGCCACCACATGCTTCGCCGAGGGCGGAGTCGCACTGCTCGTAATCGGGGTTTGCTACGAAAATGTACCACTCGCCATCAATCATGTGAGGATAGAGGTTGTGCGGACCGCTTGGGTGGTCAACATCGTACCATGAGTCGACGTAGGTCGGATTTGTTTTGTCTGTAACATCAATGAGAACGACGGAAACCTGCGAAGGATCTCCCCACTCTCCGACGTTTGGATCAGAATATCCCGAATCGACGAGCTGATTTTGGAGAATCACGTACTCATCCCCGTTGTATTCCAGATACTTGACATCGAGAACTTGTGTGTTCGGATCGTTGTAAACGCCAACGACTTGAGGATCGGATGCGTTGGTTACGTCAACGATGTGCATGTCGTTCCAGCCTGCTTGGTAGGTGTACACGCGACCATCAGGTGAACGGGCAACGGAAACCTCGGCGTTTCCAGGCGATGTCAATGGGTTGAATGCGAGTTGTTCGATGTTATCGGTACCCGCTTCGTGCTGGCTGGCATTCGAGTGATCGTGTCCATCGCCTTGGAACAACGGGTCGCCTGCTGCGAACGTGAACGTTGATTCTGATGTTTCTGCTTCGTCACCAACGCCGACAAGAAGGACGGTAATCGATGATGCAAAGAGAATACCAAAGATTCCGATAGCAACCATTCGCGTGTCCATGTCAATCCGACTGGTACCTTGCGTATTGTATTTATTCTCAGTCCACACCGCTAGAAACATGCGTTCCCTTGTGATTGCCATTGGCATGTTGCTTCTCGCAGCACCGGTAGCAGCGCACGAGTTGGTCATCTACACGGTGATCAACAACGACGAGGGCCCCCAACCAACGCATCTGCCTGAAGATGCGCTCAAGGTAGGAGATTCTGTATGGTTTTGGATGAAAGATTCCACTGAGAATGCCTCCCTTGTCATCGAATTATCAAAAGACGGTGCTACAGTTCGCTCACCAACTCTTGTGTATGAATGTGCTCTTGACGAGAACGGATCGCTTGTCGATGAGAATTGTAAAAATCGATTTGATTTCACCTTCTCTTCGAACGCTACAATCGGTCTCTGGAACATTTCCTACATGACCTCAATCAACGGAACGTTGTCCGAGACCATCTCAGGTAGCGTCACCGTCAATCAAGACCTGCATCTTGATGCAAATCATACACACGACGGAACGACAGATGATTTGACAACAAATGTGGATTCATCATCCGATGACTCA
>JACETE010000095.1 GCA_013911465.1 Candidatus Poseidoniales archaeon | reverse complement strand
AAGATACACGGAACCCTGGTAGTTGTCCAACACACGGTCCAAGAAATATCGCTCAGCCCAATAATCGCCAAACACTTCCGAACCGAGAAGGTAAGCTGAGACGCCTGTACCGGGGCCTATGAGGTAATCTGGACAAATGTTCTGGTAATCCTCCTCATCACCATCAATTCCATACGAGCCATAAACTCCGTTGTGCATTATTGGCGCACGTGCTTCTGCACTACCGTTTCTCCACATCAATTCTTTAACACCGATAAGGCCTGAAATCGGTACAATTGTTTTGAGATAATCATGTTCATTGCCAAACATTGCGGCTTGCCATGGTGTAGATCCGTCGTACGATTTTCCGATTAGTCCAATGTTACCGTTACTCCAGTTTTGCTCTGCTAGCCAACGAACTGCGGCATCGTTTCCAAGTTGTTCAGCAGTACCCATCAAATCCATACAATGATTTGAGCGGCCAGTTCCAGACACTGAAATTTGAGCAAATGCATAACCATGAGGTAAAATCTGCTCGATAATCATTGAACCAAGCCAACTACCGGGGACTTCAATTGTTGGTGTCTGGACCGAGGGTTCTTGGAAATATGGCCCTATCTCAGCAATAACTGGCACCAAAACACCAGGTTCTACATTGGGTCTCCAAACGGCTAAACTGATCAAGCCATTTGGTGCTGCTCCTCCTTCTTCAAGTGGCAATTCATATTCAACAAAATGGTGTGTTGAATTCCATTCGTTAGCAGTTTCAAAAATCTCGTATGGACCTGTTTCCAAAACATACCCATGTTCTGTGTCAGTTTTGTAATCCATCGTGTAGCGTTCCCAGACCGGAACATACGGACCAGATGTTTGATTCTCATCGTCCACAATAGACGATATTGAATTGCCAAACGTTGCTGAAATAAAGAGAAAAACGATGCAAACTGCAATTGTTGCACCGAGCACTGCATTGAATGATTTGGACATGTCTTTTTCAACATCCAAAAGTATTGCATCGACATCAACGTCTTGAGTCATGGTGTTGACACCATCATTCACTTCTTCAACCCGTCGATTTACCGGTCAATGAATAATACTCAAGTCCTTTGGTTGTGTGGGGGATATTGTTGGGGCATCCATATGGGAAACGAAATCATCACAGGGCTCCCAGAAGAGTTGCCAGATCATCCCGGCATTGACCCTAATGTTGACCATGCACCAATCCGTAAACAGATTCTCACTGCCCAAGAAGAACGTTTA
This sequence comes from Candidatus Poseidoniales archaeon, assembly GCA_013911465.1. GTDB lineage: Archaea > Thermoplasmatota > Poseidoniia > Poseidoniales > Poseidoniaceae > MGIIa-L2. The sequence continues at coordinate 4,290 of JACETE010000095.1, read as the reverse complement.
GCGGTCCAAAATGCTCTACGATACTTCAAACCGAAACACCATGGAGTTCTGGCGAAAGAATTCCTAGAGGAATTACGTCAATATGGTCGAATATACATGCACCGATTTCGCCCAGTGGAAACCATCAAGGCACGACCAATCCATGAGTACACCTCATGTTCAAAACAAGCTGCTGGAATCATGTTAATGATTGACAACAATCTTGATCCACGAGTTGCACAATTTCCTCATGAATTGATAACGTACGGTGGAAATGGAGCGGTATTTCAAAACTGGGCGCAATATCGACTGGTGATGGAATATCTTTCAAAGATGAACGATGAACAAACACTCGTCATGTATTCGGGTCATCCGCTAGGTCTCTTTCCTTCCAACAAGGACGCGCCACGAGTGGTTGTAACCAATGGCATGATGATTCCAAATTATTCCACAACTGATGATTATGAACGACTCAATGCCATGGGTGTCACTCAATATGGGCAAATGACTGCTGGTTCATACATGTACATTGGACCGCAAGGCATCGTCCATGGAACTACGATTACGTTGATGAATGCAGCACGAATGAAATTTGGCGTGCCTGCTGATGGTGATTTGTCCGGTTTGTGTTTTGTTACCTCTGGATTAGGTGGCATGTCAGGTGCACAGGCAAAGGCCGCAGTTATTGCTGGCGCGGCGTGTATCGTAGCAGAATCAAACCCTGTCGCAGCAGAGAAAAGGCACAAGCAGGGATGGGTTGAACATCTATCCTACGATGTTGACGATGCTATTGACTTGATGATATCAGCATCAAAGGAAAAGCGTGCAACATCGGTAGGGTTTGTTGGCAATATTGTTGATTTGTGGGAGCGCATTGCTGCGCGTGATGTATTTGTCCATTTAGGAAGTGATCAGACATCTCTACACAACCCATTCCAAGGAGGTTATTTTCCTGCGGGATTGACCTTTAGTGATTCTCAGCAGATGATGCATCAGAATCCAGAAGAGTTCAAAGCGATGGTTCAGGATTCTCTTCGTCGTCATGTCAATGCAATCAATACCCTTGTAGCAAAGGGCATGTTCTTCTGGGATTACGGGAATGCATTCCTCCTCGAATCAGGTCGTGCAGGAGCAGATATTTTTCAACAAAATGGAAACTACAAGTATCCTTCCTATGTTGAGGACATAATGGGGCCGCTGTGTTTTGATCTAGGATTTGGTCCGTTTCGATGGGTTTGTTCATCCGGACTAGACTCGGACCTTATTGAATCCGACAAGATTGCGGAGGAAGTACTTAGCGAAATGGCTAATGAAGTTGAAGATGAACTCGTAAAGCAACAAATTCACGACAATCTGCGTTGGATTCGAGAAGCTGATGGTCACCAACTCGTAGTTGGCTCAAAGGCTCGGATACTCTATGCAGATGAACAGGGGAGGACGCGTGTTGCTACTGCAATGAATCATGCAATCGCTGAAGGTCGAATTTCAGCACCAATTATACTTGGTCGTGACCACCATGATGTCAGTGGGACAGATTCACCGTACAGAGAAACAGCCAACATTCGAGATGGTTCAAAGTGGACTTCAGATATGTCCGTTCACAACTTTGTTGGAGATGCAATGCGGGGTGCTACTTGGGTTAGCCTTCACAACGGAGGTGGTGTAGGTTGGGGCGAAGTCTCCAATGGAGGATTTGGGATGGTCATAGATGGCTCTGAAGATTCTGAACGCCGATTGCAATCCATGTTGCATTGGGATGTGACAAATGGTGTAGCCAGAAGAGCATGGGCTCGAAACAATGGCGCCATTGAATCCATCAAGCGCGCCATGGACATCAATTCCAATCTTGAGGTGACGATACCTGAGTTGGTAGATGGGACAGTACTGGATGCGGTTTTTGGGAGTGATTAATGTGACAGAACGTACAGTGGTATTGGATGGAGTCACCTTAAACACACTCGATGTTCATGATGTAGCTCATGGCCATGCAAATGTGCAAATAGCTCGAGAAGCGATGATGAAAGTACAAACTGCACGTTCAGTCGTCGATAGAATTGTTTCCGGAAATGAAATTGTGTATGGAATTAATACTGGTTTTGGTTCACTTGTTCACTCACGTATCGATCAAGAGGACGTTGAACAATTGCAACTCAATCTCATTCGTTCTCACGCAACTGGTTTAGGTCCAATGTTACCAACTGAATTGGTGCGAGCAATGATGTGCGTTCGATTAAATTCACTGGTAAAAGGTCATTCAGGGTGTCATCCTGACGTTGTTCTTCAATTATCATCTTTCATTAACAAAGGAATCCATCCAATTGTTCCACGGATTGGAAGTTTAGGAGCCAGTGGTGATTTAGCACCTCTCTCACATTTGGCTTGTGCCCTGGTTGGTGAGGGAAAGGTGGAATATGAAGGCAATATCATGACTGCTATGGAAGCGATTCAGCGCTGTGAATTGGTGCCATTGACATTGAAAGCAAAGGATGGATTATCCCTCATCAACGGTACAAGTCTCATCACTGGGATGTTGTCTCTTTCGATTGAACAACTACGTCAGTTGTTGACGTATGCAGATGTAGTCGCAGGTATGTCCATCGATGCTACAGAATCGAGTCTCACACCATTTGATGAGCGTATTCATAAAACTAGACCTCATCAAGGCCAACTTTTCGTTTCATCTCGAATGCAACAAATTCTGTCGGACTCAGAAATCCTTCATTCTCATGATGATTGCAATCGAGTACAAGATCCATACTCGTTTAGATGCATTCCACAAGTACACGGTCCAGTACAGGAAACTCTACAAAAGTTGATTGAAACAGTATCCATTGAACTTAATTCTTCCACGGATAATCCTTTGATTTTCCCCGATTCGGAAAACCCTGGTCCTCATGAGGTTGTATCCCAAGGCAACTTCCATGCAGAAGTACTCGCCTTGGTCTCAGATGCCATGAGTTTGGGTTTGTTCGAATTATCATCAATCAGTGAACGGCGAATCGATCAGATGCTTGATCCAAATCGGAGAGCAATAACCCCATTCCTAGCGGAGAATCCAGGTCTTGAATCAGGCTTGATGATCGTACAATATGCAGCAGCCGCAGCTCTGGGAGAATTGCACGGACATTCAGCCCCAAGAACAGCATTCACAACAACGACATCTGCTGGACAAGAAGATCATGTTAGTATGGGTGCAACAGCAAGTTGGAACTTATTTGAAGCAATACAGCGATGTTCTGAAGTCGTTGCGTGTGAGGCTTTTGTAGCCCATAGAGCAATCAAAATGATTGGTAGGAATTCCTCAACTTGTGTGGAGTCATTGCTTCGATGCATGGACCATATTATTCCTGAAGGCAATGATGATCGAAGCACGAGTGAAGAAATCATTCAAATTGCGAATGAATTACGTTCGTCCAAATGGCTATCCATTGTACAATCCGTGCTCAGTTCTCCGCTAAGAAAATCAATTTGAGAAATACGTTCGCTCCAATTCATCTAACCCTGTGAGTTGACGAAGTCGAAACAATGCAATGGTTTTCTCTTGTGTATCCATTACATTCTCCATGATGTATCGTTCGAGTTCAGTGGCTCGACGTACATTCTCTTCAACAGAAACGTATCTGTCGTACATTACTTCCTCATCGTCGGAATACAACGTTGCTTCAATTTCGGTGGTATCCAGTCCCATCCGACGCCATTGAAGTATCCGGCGTTGAAGGATATTTTTCGTAAATCCTGTTCGTGGTAATCGTGTCAGTAGAATCAATTTTGGCGTTCCATCATCGTTGAGATCCATTTCTAGACCAGAAGGACGCACCATTGAATCTGAAACACTCGGAGATAAGTGTTCTTCATGTGATTGTATTGACTTCTCTTGAAATTCCACTAAAGGAGCTTCTCGGTACATTCGAGATCGTTGCTGTTGATCAAAACTATCTTCGGAAATTGAGAGAAAAATGGACCAATTGCTCACGGATATCTTTTCTGCAACTGATCGGATCATTGAATGAACAGCATCAAATCCATGAAGAGATATAAGCCACTCAATACCCTCAACAAAAATACTGCCTTGGCCATCTGATATTGTGGATTGAATTAAATGATTCAATTTCTCCAAACTAGGTTCTAATGAGCCAGATTCCTGTAACAAGGTGAGCCAATAGCAACGAATCTTAGAGATGTCTAACCGATCAACGAGAATGGACGCAGGGTAGCGTGAAATGAATATTTGTTGGTGTGAATCAGGGATTGATAGTTGGTCTATTCGTTCGATGAAAGCATCAGTATTTGTCGCTTGGATTGACTGAATAC
>JACETE010000094.1 GCA_013911465.1 Candidatus Poseidoniales archaeon | reverse complement strand
GAGTGGTTCAGAGGGAGCATTTGATTCAACAGGAGCCTATCACGAAGGTACGCGAATTGGTTTCCTCGTAGCCGTTCCTGGAGATGGAGCAAACGATCTTCTTGGTCAACTTACCAGTACCAACGTCGGTGCAACAACCCTCGATTTGTCCCGAACATGGGAGGAAGGCATCTGGGAACACACCTTCGCTGTTGCTGTCGATGCAACCGATGGACGCGTCGTTGGCTGGACAACACTCTCACAGGTTGCGTGATGACATGGACGAGGATGAGATGGCTCGTGGCCTTGATCATCTCATGGAACAGAACGAGACCGACCTTCCTTTCCTTGCTTCTTATGGAGCAGATATGGACGGGATGGGCATCGATGTTGATGCTTTGTTCTTGGGCGTTGAATCGTTTCTCTCCTCGAGACGTGTTGAATTTGAGATTAATGAGGATTGCATAACATATCATTCAACACGCATAACCAAACATGAAGAAGGTTTACTGATTGAAATTGAACACGAACATTTGCCTCTTGTTCACAGCGATCTTGATCGTGTAGGCTTCTTCCAAGGCGTCTTGCATGGTGACAAATCAAAACTATCCGTCATCCTACAGATGTGGGGTGGAGAACATCGTCGCTTCCTTGAGCGACTTGTTGAACACTGTGCTTAATTGCGTCGTGCGATTGCAATCGCTAGTCCAATGGCTGCGAGTGCTGGAAGAAGTGTGAATCCAGGTGCATCCTCTCCTTCACCTGCACATCCGTCACCATCTGCATCAGGGCCGTAGTAACTGCCATCGTCGTAGTAGCAACTCGACCAGATGGTGTACCAAGATCCATAGGGGAAGTATTCGGTTGAATCGTCTTCGTACATTGCCTTGACTCGCCAGTTGACATACGAATGGTCATTGGGTGGTGTGAGTGACGTTGTGTGCGTAGCTCCATCAACGGTAACGTCTTGGACAACAGGTGGGTCACAAACACCATCATTGAGGCAGATCTGTGAGGTGATTTCGAAGGTTGTGTTGTTGCTTGTGTGGGCTTCGTCCATGACGACGACAAGTGTCCATGTTTCTCCTGAAACGGATGGTGTTGTGACCGTGTAGGATTCAAAGGGTGTCTCCTCAACATCTGGGCCGTTGTCTTGGCCAGCATTCTTTGCCGCATAGGAGGTTGAAGAGAATGCAACAAGAGCAATCAATGCAAGTGCAACAACTGTTCGCATAGTAAGAATACGATTCGACTCATCTATTTGAGTTATGCTTCCATGTCCCACAACTCATCGCCGACCCAATGGATGGTCTTGATGCCTTTACCTTTGGAGGCGTCCACCATTTCCTTTCCGTCCATTGTGGCCCAACCGAGAGCAAGTGGTCTTCCGTGCTCTTTGTCGCGGATCCAAACCAAATCACCAACTTCGATGTCTTGGTCTGCACCGTGAACACCAGCAACCATGCAATCTGCACCGTTCATCAGGAATGGAATTGCTCCGTGATCAACTGCTACCCAGCGTTTTGCATCCCCGTGTTCAAGGAATCCTCGCAACGTCAGAAACACCCAACGTCGTCCATCATCGTCGTTCACTTCAATCGTTTTTGCGACCTTATCGACGAAGACGAGTTGCCACGGACCATAACTGGCCATTTCCAAAAATGCACCATCAACAGCCAAGTCGATGTCGAGGCCTTCTTCGAGTTCTTTGAGCAATGGAGCGATGTGTTTTCGACGCACAGGCCGTCGCTTCTTGACGTGAAATTCCTTCGCCATAAACTGTCCAAACGGTGACCCTGTTTCACCCTTCGGTTCAAGAACTGCAGTTCTGTGGCCAAAACATGGCCGTTTGGTGTACGATACGAACCTTCCAAGCCCACGCAAAGGAACTCGGGAACGAAGCTCCAAGCGAACCCATCTTCTTCGTCAAGCCGGACGGATGTCGAACAGAATCCCAAGATTTGCACATCTCCAAGCATCCAGGAGAGGTTCACCTTGAGACGGAATGTGTTGTTCGATTGACCCAACACGGTGACATCGATGCAGTTGCAATCGGTCTTGATCTGACCGACCGAGCAGCACAATCCATTCTCCGAGCCGATGGTTTGCCTTGGGCCAAAGGCAAGACCTTCCGCCAAGCAGCAGTCCTCGGCACCTTCTATCCGTGGCGACACGGTCTTGAAGCACTCAGTCAGGAAGCAACCGCTCTTCGAATCGAATGCGATGTGAACGGTGAGCGATGGCAAGAAGCATCTCTGTCCGAGATGAGCATTACCCCCGCCCAGCAAACGGCTTCGCTGATGACATGGGCGCCGGTTTCAAACGGTGATTTACTCTACACAGGAACGCCTCAAGGAGTAGGTCAATTGAAGCCCGGTGATGTGATTGAGGCCCGCCTCATCGCTCATGATGGGGAACTACTGTCCACCTATTCGGGTCGTTGTTGCTAGGGGTTGCCTTGATATACGCCCTGCAAGTCGGTGGCGATGCAAGGAGAGAGACGCATGGCACAATGGCATGGAATTTCTAAGAAAAAACCGAGTGGCGGACGACGTGTACAAGCACGAGGAAAGCGCTCAACTGAAATCTCTACAGAGAAGCAATTCGCTCTTGTTGGCGAAGCTCGACGTAAGGTCTACCGCAAGGCTGGTGGCAACACCATGGTCCGTGTTATGGCTGCCAACAAGGTCTCGGTCAACAATCCAAAGACCGGAAAGACCGTCAATGCTGACATCATCAACGTGATTCAAAACGAATCCGATCCAAACTACGTTCGACGAAACATCCTCGTTAAGGGCGCAGTTATCGAAACCAGTGAAGGCAACGTCAAAATCACGTCCCGACCTGGTAAGGACGGCGTCATCAACGGCGTTCTCCTTGAGTGAACTTCACCATCGTTGGGTTGATACCTCTCGACCTTGAGGCAATTCTGAGGCGAGACGATGGAACACAATCCAGACCGAATTTGTGTTTGGCCTGGTTACTTTGATGCCAAGACCTCTCGACGTGGTGGACGCCGTGTCCCTCGCGATTCATCCGTTCTCAAACCAGACCTCGAAGGACTCTATCTCGCAGCCCGTAAGGTTGGTCTCAAGAAAATCAAGCGTGAGGAAGGAACCTCACATCCACAACGACCCTACGGACGAGAAGGACGGCTATGGGTCAGCAGTTCTGGAGCCAAACAATCGATTGGTGCCAATTCAAATGAAGAAGTTCTGCAACTGATCGGTGGTCAATGGCGCCAAATGCAGAAGGATCGCAAGGCTGCAGAAAAGCAACAACAAGCTGCCGGACCCAAAGCCGGTGACCGACGAGCACGCTCACAACGCAAGGCTGGACAACGCACACAAGGTAGTCAGCGAAGCGGTTTCAAGAAGCGCGGTTTCAAGAAATAGTCCCAATAGCGTTAAGACGGACCAGAGAGATATTCTCTCATATGGAACCAGCATCACTCGCAATTCCCGCAGCAGTAAATGGAATGAAAGTGTTAATTTCTGCCTACGAAGGATACGAACAAACACGTGTACGTCGAACCGATCGTGCAGTACGGGAAGACGTTCGACGACGCATTCACCAAGTGCATCGACAAGTTGAGCGATGGATGATTCGAGCCTTCGCAAATAGCGAACATCACGAAATGCATAGGATTCGATACATCTTGCATAATCTCCGTTCCTTTGCTGAAGATGCCCAGTATGCAATCGCAGGTGAGAGTCGTCCAAAACACGACGGTATACGCCGAATGACACGAAGAATACACAAGAAACTGATCGAACATGATCGGGAAACCATCGCCATGCTCGAACACGCTTCCCAGCATCTCAGTGTTACCATGGCCACATACATCGAAACCAGAAACATCGATCTCGACATCATCGATGGCGTTCTTGACAAAGCACGTCGTCACTTTGCTGAACGCAATCGTCTTCTTGACGATTTGAGGAACTGAGGTGAAACAATGAGGAGAAACACATACCGATGGAGAACCAACCCGGGCCAAATCGCTCGATTTGTCCATGACAAAGACCTGCCCCGCAATGCTCCCGTCTTGCTGCGTCCCAACGAAGTCTGCGTTGTTCTTGAGAACGGGCGCATTGCTGGTGTTGTCACCCAACAGGTGATGCGAGCTAATCCAACCACCTCCATGCTTCGACGCATGTTTGGAGGAAAGCGACAACGCTCCTACCTGTTTGCCTTCCTTGGACCGTACACCATTACGCTTCCATTCGCGTCAAAGTCCAGCGATCATCAAACGCTTCACGGTCAAGCCACAGTTCGCCTTTTTGCAACACGCGAACAGATTGCACGGCTGATTCAGCTCCCTGCCAATGGGATGATGGAGATTCGTGTTCAAGACCTTGAGAACATGCTCCTTGCAGAAGCGCAAGCCTACATGGCTCGAACCATTCAGAAGTATACCAACGATGAACTCGTTCAAGAGGCTGCCAACGAAGATGCAAGCATCGGTCTTTCCTTCGCACTTCGACGCACGGTAGAATCGTTTGGAATGAGCGTTGATCACACCTTCATCACCTGGAAACAATCGGACAAGGTTCGACTCGAAGCAGAACGCGAACACGTCAGCAACATGGCCGAACATGCATCCATTCAAGCCGAGCGCGAACAGATCACATTCGATGCACAACTTGCGACTCAACAACGTCGAGCCGATTACACGGCTCGCTCACAAATGACTGGAAAAGCAGCCACAGAACGAGCAAAGGCCGAACCACGTATCGCTCAAATCAAAGCTGAAGGTTCGATCTCTGAAGCAGAGTGGGATAATAAGCATCGAAACCAAGCGCATGAAGCAGAAACGGCTCGAAACAAGGCCAAATCCAAAGCCGAAGTTCTCGACATCCTTCGAAGTAAAGAATTGGACCTCCGTGAACGAAAGCAAAATCAGGATCTTTCTCTCGCAATGACCCTGTTTGAATCCGTTCAAGAAAACAAACGAAAGCGGGTACGAAATTAAATAATTTCAGAGAAATAAAAACAAGCGGAAATCCACCCTATTATCATAGGGTAAAGGAATATGGTCTCGCTTTAGCACCTATCGTTATGGCCAGCGCACGCTCTGCAAATTTGAACAAGTCAATCCTTCTTGTGATTCTCATGATCACGATGACTCAAGTGGGGTATCTCGATTCAATGAATTCGTTGACAAGCGGTGAAGAAACGCTCGACTCGAACGAAGTGATTTCACAGACATCTGCTGGAACGTCCGTAATGTATGGGAACAATTCAACATGGACACCACGAGGTCCGATGCTTACGAGCGGATACCATAATGGTGCTGCAATTCTTGCTATTAGTGACGAAGTGATTTTGTTCATCTACCAGCTAAACTACAATGGCGATTACTGCTTGGCCGCTTACAATCGCTACAATGAAACCTCGTGGACGCCAACGTTTGACACGCCAAGTGGAGATGATTGTTCCGTCGGTAACACCCCTTATTTCTTCGGAATGATCGGCGATACTGCGTTGTTTTATTATGATGAAAGTAGCACCCAATACCGAGGTGATTCGATTTATGCTTACTCGATTGCAAACGATACGGTGTACAGA
>JACETE010000093.1 GCA_013911465.1 Candidatus Poseidoniales archaeon | reverse complement strand
GTCATTGTGAGTGGATTTGTACGAACTTCGAGGTAAGCTCCATCCTGAACGCGTCTGTTCAGATTTGGCATGTATTCCGAATCGCTCATCATATCCTTCCGCCCTCCATCAAGAACGACAAAGAGGAAACCTTCTGTCAATGGATCATCAGGATAAGGAGAAGGTTCAACGCCCTCCATTGGAACCGGAGTGTCAGAAATGATGTATGATCCAGTGTAGATGAGAGATGGTAAACAAAAAATCGCAACCATTGCAAATGCGACTATGCATAGACGATTGAGTCGCATTCTTGGATGATTTATCCATTCTACTTATGATGGTTTCACCAGCAGTTTGAGCACACAACCCTGTTTCCCAGTAAATACAAACGTCGCCACCTCCGACAGCCGAACATGGCCCATCAGGTGCAAGGCTCGGAATCAATTCTTTCCATGCTCGGTGGCGAACACGAGATTCAACTTGTTCTTGTCGACAGAGAAAAGGATACTGAACTGCTGCGCCAAGAATGTGAAAAGCAAAATATTCCACTCGAGGAAGGTTCAACCAACGACCTCTGGAGAATGTCTGCGACTGGCCATACCGATGCTCTAGCCTTACTCGGTCGTCAACCTCATGGTACGCTCGAAGAGGTGTTTGAACGAGGAGGTTCTGTTTGGCTTCTTGACGGAGTCCAATACCCAACAAATCTCGGGTTTGGAATTCGAACCATCGAAGTGAGTGGAGCGGACGCTGTCGTCCTCAACATTTCAAGAACACATCAAGATCGTCGAACGATACGTCGCTCAAGCATGCGAGCAGATCGATTCATCCCCGTTGTTTACAGCGATACAACATCCATCATCAATGAGGCAAAAAAAGCCGGTTTTCGCATTGTAGCAGCAGAAGATGTTGGCACTGCTGAACCGTGGGATATTGATCTAACAGGAAACGTCCTCTTTGTGGTCGGCGCTGAACGCGAGGGTGTTTCGCAAGAAGTTCTCGATGCATGCGATGAAGTTGTCAGGCTACCAATGAACGGGTTTGTTCCATCATACAACCTTCAGGTGGCCATCAGTGTACTTGCCGTAGAATCACTCCGTCAAAGGAGCAACTAGCAAAACAAGAATCAGTCGCAACAGGATTTTTCTAATGCATCCTGTGCACAGAAGCAAGTCTTTGCTGGAACAATATCGGCACGAGAACTGCGTTCATTGAACAAAGCAGTCACTTCAGCGAGTTCTTCAGGTGCGTCACCTCGTGCTTCGAGGCAAAGTTTCAGTCCTAAGAGACCCCACATGTTGTCTTTCCAGAGTTTGATGTCTGCACGGTATACTTCCTCTGCTTCTTCGATGTGTCCTTGTTCAAACAAGAGAGCACCGAGGATGTGACGAACAGGTTGCATCTGTCCCCATGGCTCATTGTAGGCAAGATTGAGAGAGAGATCAACACCTCGTCGCAATTCATCGAAGGCTGCTGTGAAATCATACTCGTCACCATTTTCCTTTGCGAGGAATTGGCGACGGTACTCGATTTCAGCCTCAAGAATGGCTGCATTGACGTTAAGGATTGAAGGTCCTTCAGCTGGATCTTGATACATCAAATTGTTGTGCATCAGTCGCCCAGCCAGTGCTGGATTTGTTAGTGCTTCTTGGAACAGAACTTGCTCTGCTTCTGCTTCAGGAACCATTCCCTTGGATGCATAGGCTACACCACGTGCATAGTGCTGTGTTGCAATCGTTGCTGGGAAGATATCTTTCTCCGTGTGCATTGGCTCCGCAAGAATTTCGTCCCACTTTCCAAACCGAATCATGACGTGCCACGTCATGGTCACGTAGGATTCAAGGAAAATTGCTCCCATAGGGATAATTCCAGCAAGCATGAATTGAACGCCACCGTTTTCATCACCAGCAGGTAAGGTTGCAGCAGCTTTTCGAGCATATTTCAACGCTCTTTCATACTGACCTTCAAACATAGCACACCAGACAACAAAGTGATGATTGTGCATTCGATAGAATTTGTAGAATTGGGATTCATTGCCCGTCAACTCAACGTATCGATCGTCTGCCTCAACTGCAGCCATGTTGCATTCAATGGCTTCTTTCCACTGACCAACCCATGCATCGATGTGCGAAGGCATGTGGACCAAGTGGCCCAAACCAGGCATTCGAGTACGAAGAACGTCGGCTGCAGGAAGGGCTTTCTCGGGGAATGGAGAAAGTTCGAGAGCGTGGCAGTACAGGTGGCAAAGCGCTGGGTGAACCTTTGCTTCTTCACTTGAAGCGAAGGCCTGCTCCATAATATCGACCAACAACAAGGTATTGTCATCGGCTGGTGTGATTTCACCGGTTGCAGTGTTTTTGTCCCACAATTGCCATGCCTTGAGATTCATCAATGCCTCAACATAGATTGCTGTAACATCGAGGTTGCCTGCATACTTTTCGTACAATGGCGCCATTGCCTCAGCAAAAGCAACGTTCAATTCAGGGCTGTTACCCATGTTGAGAACAGATGGGTCTGCACCATCACGGGCCTCTTTGCTGTGTCGAGTAGAGAGTGCAGTAATCAGGTCCTGCTCAAGTTCTGAGCAGTGATCCATGACACTGAGAGCTTGTTGGATAGCGTCGTATCCAGAACCAAGTCCTGGAGCCCAATTGTAGTTTGAGGAAACGCAGTAAGCGATTCCCCACCATGCCATGGCGCAGTTTGGATCTGATTCTGTACATGCCATAAAGCAAGCAATAGCTTGTTCGTGGTTGTAATTGAGCATGTGGCCAAAGGCTTCAACAAACATCTTTCTTGCTTCATCATTAGCGCATGTAATTGTTTCAGCAAAGGCGTAATTGGAAGAATCTCCAAAATCATAGTCATTAGGGGCAAACATCAATTTAACATATTTTGGGCCTCACATATAATCTCTTGGATATATTCTGATGGAATACTCTTATGATACTCTAAATTCTATATTGAGTTACACTATGTATCAATACATTGCATTTAGGATATGGGTGAAAGCAAGGGCTTGGGCAGACATAATGCCAATCAATTCAACTCTACCATCCTCAATACGTTCGAAAAGCTCGGGAGATTGAGCAACAAAAACGTAGTCCTATTCCTGTTTTTGTTCACCTTTACAATTTCTGCTCCGATGCTCATTGGGTTTGAAATGGGTGAGAATGCTTCGAGAGAAGAGAACAAAGATATCAAAATATTTCGAGATCGTGCACAAACAATACTGGATGGTGAGCTGCTTTATCGTGATACGGAAATGATCACCGTCTCACCTCCAGTTATCAATTACCTGTTTCTCCCTGTATTGATTCTTGGAGATACCCTTCTGCTATGGTCCTCATGGTTTGCCTTCTTCCTGTTCCTAACTTCTGTGGTTTTGTTTTTCTTCCTCGAGCCTTGGTTTGACCGTCGCTTAGCAATCGCTGGAAGTATGATTTACAGTTCTTCACCATTCGGTCAGTTTACATCAATTGCGATGCTTCAAGACGATGCTATCATCGTCACTTTTCTGGCTCTATCACTGCTGTTCCTTTCTCGCAAACGATGGTATTTTGCAGCAACAAGCCTTGGTTTAGGGACGGTTACCAAGTTGTTCCCTGCATTGTGCTCGCCGTTCGCCGTACTTGGCCCCGATAACTGGAAATCAAGGATTTACGTAGCGTTCATCGGGCTAGGCATTGGATTCCTCATTTCGCTACCATTTTTGATGTATGCTTCTTCTGATTTCACTCAATTTTTGGAATTTTATCTCTTCGGTATACAACCCGACAGCGAGACTCAGACTTCCTATCGAGTATCGCTCACAGAACAGCGTGGCATGTCGTTCTGGCGTTTCATGGGCGAGACAATTTTCTTTGTTCCGAGTGTGGCGCTTCACCTTGCAATGTTGGCTTCACTAGCTGTTACGTGGGTTGCTGTTCATCAACGAAAACTCAACATCCCTGCTGCATTCTCACTTAGCATACTATCCATCTTCATCTTCTATTCCAAAATTCATTATGGATACCATATGATGGCCCTTCTGGTTCTCATTCCATGGGCACTCCATGATGGGAAGAGGCTATGGGGGTTGTTTGGAATCAGTTTCTTTGCAACGATTGTCCATCTCGCATGGCGTGACCGTCTTTTCATAGATAATTCCTGGGTTCACTTGACTTTTGCATTCATCCTGTGGTTGTACTGGATCTATTGGGCAAAAATCATCATCCAGAATCCAGATTTTACACGACGAAACGAAGTTCGTTCACAAGAAAGCGTCTTGGTTGCATGCGGATGGATCGTTCTTCTATCCATGGTTTATTCGCTCCAAGTTGGCATTGTGAGTGCGTTGTTTTGAATAAAAGAATTTCTTTACAAGCGTCAACCTTTGTTCTGAAGTTTCTTTGGCCTGAGTACATCAATGAGGTTCCATTCATCATTTTGCTTTTCAAACAATGCAACTGCAGCAGTTGGCATCACTTCATAGCGACCCGATAAGTGATTGACTATGATTTCTGTACCTGGATTATGACTAAGAATCATGGTCGTTTTGTGTTCCTTAACCTCATCCACATATTGGTACAGTGTACTAATCGTTGCATGATACAACTCTTCTTGCGAATATACCTCTGCATCAAGACGAATTTTTCTCATGAACTCAAGTGTTTCTTGTGTTCTTTTGGATGAACTGACATAAACGATATCTGGCATCCAATCTCGTTGAATTAACTCTGCTTCAATTCGGGGTGCATCTCGTTTTCCTCGTGAATTCAATGGACGGCCGTGATCGCTTAGGGAGTCATCCTTCCAACTACTCTTGGCATGACGCATGATAATTAATCGGGTTGGCATAATGCCGATCTCCTTTTCAAGAATCACGCCATCGACGCTTCTGAACAGATCGAAGGAAGACGTCTTCGTACGATTCTGCTTGACCTTCAAGTGTGAAATTCTCAAGGACTCGCTTTCGACCTGCCTTTGCTTTCTTCAATCGTTGAACATGTCCGTTAAGCTCATCACAAACCGCTTTTGCAAGACCAACATAATCCCCTCGGTCAAACAGTCCACCAACTGTATCGTCGATCATTTCCGTCAACGGTTCTTGATTGACTGTAACGACTGGAGTACCTGATGCAAGTGCTTCGAGTGGAATGAGTCCTTGACCTTCGTAGTAGGAAGGGAAGACGACCAGGTCTGCGCTTCGGTAGTGTTGGGCAAGATCTTCGAACGACATAGCGCTCTTGATGAACAACGAATCTCGAACACCCAACTCATCTGCAACTTTGAGAAGTCTCTTCTTCATGTGGCCTCGACCAACGATGATGAGTTTGGCATGTTCGTGCTCCTTGAGAATGAGCGGTAGGGCACGAATGAGAGATACATACCCCTTTCGTGCTGCAAGTCGACCAACTGCGAGAATCATTGGTGTCGTGGTCTTCGGATCGTAATTGAGCGCTTCCTCATCGGCACAGCCATACTCTTTACGGAATCGTTCATGCGTAAGTTGTTCTCCCTCATTGTCCTTGTTTGGTGGCCGAAACACACGTACGTCACATCCATTGTGAACGACTTCGATATCAGAATCATCAGGGATTTTGTAGAATTCATGGAACTCTTTCTTGGTTGAGCGAGAGACTGCAATACAACATGTGGATTCAATCACGCCTGCACGTTCGTATCTTGCATACCAACCTGCAGTGAGT
>JACETE010000092.1 GCA_013911465.1 Candidatus Poseidoniales archaeon | reverse complement strand
TTATGAGCGGTGCAAATGCAATCTCTGGAATTTCAATTATTGGAGCACTCATTGGGGCGGATGTAGCATACGAAGCAGGAGATACAGCAATTTCTGGAATCCTTGCATTTGTTGCAGTTGTTTTAGCAATGATCAACGTTGTAGGCGGATTCCTTGTCACCAATAGAATGTTGAATATGATTGCTGGAAAGAAGCGAAGAGGTGCTTGAGATGGAAGATTGGGTTTCACTCGGATATTTGCTTTCTGCAGCACTCTTTATTTTTGGTCTAAAGAAACTTGGTCATCCAAGAACTGCTCCATTTGGGAATCAACTTGGAGCACTCGGGATGCTTGTTGCTGTTCTCACCACGGTCCTAAGTATGGAATTGGCGGGTGACGCCGAATGGGTTCTAATTGGTGCTGGTGTAGCACTTGGTTCACTCATTGGTTACATCATGGCTGTACGCGTTCAGATGACAGGGATGCCTGAACTAGTTGCACTCTTCAATGGATTTGGTGGTGCTGCATCTGCCCTTGTTGCTTTGTCCGAAGTTTGGAGGTATATGGAGCATTCATCGAACATACCCACTGGAAATCTAGAGATTACCGTCATCATGGTGGCTGCGGGACTTTCAGCGCTCGTAGGTTGGATGACACTCACAGGATCATTACTCGCCATGTACAAACTCAAAGGCGGAGTAAGTGTCTTTGGCAAGTGGATTAAGACACCAACATGGGGACCTCCATGGCTAAATCCAGTCAAGGTTCTTCTTGTTATAGCCGTAGCAGTACTGATTTACCTAAGCATCGATGAACCAACGAACACCACGTATCTATGGAGCATTATCGGAATCTCCTGTTTGTTAGGTCTTGTTCTGGTGTTGCCAATCGGTGGAGCAGACATGCCAGTTGTTGTATCATTACTCAACTCACTCTCTGGTATCGCAGCAGCATTTACAGGATTTATCATTGGGAATTCAGCACTCATCATCGCAGGTTCTCTTGTTGGAGCATCCGGTTTGATTCTTACATTCATCATGTGTAAAGCAATGAACAGAACCTTACCAGATGTCTTGTTCAAGTCATTTGGTGGCTCAGGTGAGAAGGAATCCCTTACTCGAACCAAGGTTGGTTCTGACCCCGATGAAGTTGCTATGATGATCGATGGTGCTCAGAAGGTGATCATTGTTCCAGGATACGGAATGGCAGTTTCACAATGCCAACATCAAGTGAAAGAATTTGCCGATCTCATCGCTGAGAAGTACGATACTGATGTCAAGTACGCAATCCATCCCGTTGCCGGTCGTATGCCAGGACACATGAACGTCTTGCTCGCTGAGGCGAACGTACCGTATGAACAACTCATTGAAATGGATGAGATCAACCCTGAATTCCCTGAGTGTGATGTCGCCCTCATTATCGGAGCAAATGACACGACCAATCCAGCTGCACGTAGCGGCGAAGGACCTCTTGCCGGCATGCCAATCATCGATGCTGATGCAGCACGAACAGTCGTGATCATCAAGCGTTCCCTTTCTGTTGGGTACGCCGGTGTTGACAACGACCTGTTTTACATGGACAAAACGATGATGTTGTTCGGTGATGGAAAAGCAATGATGACTGGACTCAACAACGCTATCAAAGAGTCCTAATCACTCGGACGAAAAGCAACGTTGAAAGGATGAATCATAGTGGGCAAAGCAGAGTGGATATTATGAAATCGAGAACACTTCTCATTTTGCTCCTATCTATCTGCCTTCTTGCACCTGTTGTGGCCAACCCAAACGGCCCTCCTTGGGTCAACCCAATCAACGGTGGCCTCACGGTAGAAACTGGATGTACGTGCCACGGAGATGGTGTACCCTCAAACGATGTTGTCGTCTCCATCTCGGGCGTCCCTCGTGCATATACTATTGGAGAATCCTATGAATTCACAGTTAATCTTCAGCATGCCTCCTACGAGAATGGGGGCTTCCTCTTAACCGATTATGGCGTTGGTACATTTACTGCAGGGGAAGGATCCCAAATTGTCCAAGACACAGACGGATCCGAACCTGGGGCAGTATCTCAAACAGCACCGAGCAACGATTGGGTTGTGACTTGGACCGCACCAGCATCCGATGTTGGAGACGTCTCATTTTCACTAGCAGGAAACGCAGTCGATGGTCAAAATGGAGCTAACGAAGGCGATAACTGGAACTTGCTCTCGTTCTTCATCTCATCACCAGAGAGCATGACAAACGATGATGAAGAAAACCTCGTACTCCGGACAATTAGCGTCGGCGATTTCCAATCCCTCTTCGTAGCAGAAGAGAACCCTGAGGCACTCGAGGCGGAAAGGCAAGCAGAAATCGCTGATGATTTCTTTACCAATGGTAATCTCTTCTACTGGGCTACATTAGCGATCATTCTTGTTGGAGCAGTCGTTCAAGGAGAGTTCTACGAGCGTCGATTTGGCGGAGGTCCAAAGCACTTGGACATGCGTCTTGCTGTTCCACAAGGAATCCGCAGAGGTGTCCTTTCGCTCGGTTTACTTCTTGCATTCGGCTGGGCAGTTGATGATGGACAACCATGGGGATATGCATTCGTCCTAGGTATGTTGACGCTATGGGCTCTGTTTGGCGTATACCGAACGATTGTTCAAGCACGTGCTGAACCAGAACACCATGACTTGGTGTGAGGGAATACCTTGACATCTGGCAATGGACTTCACCTTGAATCGGATTCAATACAACCAGTTCAACACCATTTTGATTATCTCACTCAAAGAGCAACCCTTGGTTTCGTTCTTGTAGCAATATTAACCGGGGTCATAATGACCAAAATTGATTCGTTCCTTGAAATGATGCTGAACCATCTAAACCCATGCAATACGGCATCATGTCTAACATTGTATGAGCCAGCTTCATGGAGCGTTGTGAGGTGGTTAAGCGCAGTTATGCTTTCCATCTTCTGCATACTTCCATTTGGACTCTTCTCGATGTACTCCTTTGCAAAACCAGGATTAACAAAAAGCGAGCAGATCGTTATGAAAAAATGGATGGTGTTCTCTTCAATACTTGCCTATGTCTTACTTTTTGTGTTGTTTTATTTCTTCATTCCATCACTCTACGTCTTCGGCGACAGAATACACAATGATGTAGGTTTAACATCGCAATACGATGCAATCACACTCTTTACGTTTGCATTGTCCATATTCTGGGCTCTTCTCATGACCTACATGCTGGCATTTGGAACCATTACTGCTGGTTCATTAGGGTTGATTACTGAGAACAATCAGGATTGGTGGAGAATTCGTATTCTAGGAATTGGTGGGGTCGTCCTTCTTCTCTCACTCCCTGGTCGATGGAATGGAACCAATATTATGCTGCTTACACTCATGGTTGTTTTCTTAGAGTTCACAATTAGCAAAAGTGTACGTAGAGCAATGGAAATTATGAGTCCAAAAGCCATTTTTGATCATGAAGGTGGACGACGCCTGGTCACATATGTTGATTGTTCATGTGAAGGCGTAGCCTATCCCATTGATACTTCGCCTGAAAATACTGGTTTATTGCGGTACAACTCGTTGTGTTCAAACATCGATGAACGTGAGCATTTGATTGACACTGTAGCACGGTACCGGCTGACTGATGTGATCATAGGAGGTTGTGACTCAACACCACTACCCTCCTCGTTTCAACATTCAATTCAATCCAGTCGTTGCCAAATGAGGGGACTCAATTTACTCGAGCTACAAGGTGCAATGCCAGCCACGAATCCAACTTTGCAAGTCGAAATGGACATCCAAATGGCGAACATAACCAATCCGTGGTCATCAAATCAACGACAAAAAGAGTGTTCGAAACGATTTCATCGTTCAGGAATTGATTCATTTCAATTCGTCAATGATTCACAATTTCCTGAGTTACAAGAGAATGTAGTCCGAATCATGGCAACTGGTTGGCTGGAGAATGAAATTGCTTCATTCAAAACAATGCAGAATTAATCCACCCAGAAAACCCAACAATTGAAAGGATTCAATGAAGTGTGAGTTGTATGGGGAAAAGGAGTCAAGCAATAGGGATGGTGCTCTGCATCACCTTGGCTCTCTTATCTCATCTCTATTCTGATCAAATCAATGAACTCTTTCAACTTGAAGTCAGTGCTGATCAAGACAATGCAGCCCCACTTGTAGGTTTACAACAAAATGAATCATGGCTTGTTGTATTGGTTGATTTTGAATCAAATCCTCTAACAGCCAACGCAATTTCCACTACAGAAGATGAACTTAAGCAATACTCTGAGGATTATTTTAGCCAAGCTACAGGTCAACAAGTTTCAATCGATATTTCCCTGCATGATTCAATTCTACGTGCACCGAAGGCACTTTCAGCATATGGAGCGGACGGTTCAAATGGTCGAGATTATGGCGATGGAAGTCAATTCTTGCCTGCTTTGCTTGCTGAATTTGTAGTCGAATCTATTGATCAAAAAGATCTCGAATCGTACGACTTGAACGATGATGGAGTCGTAGATCGCTTCCTCATACTCCATTCCACTCTCGCACAGGAACAAGGAGGTGGGACTTCGAATCGAATATGGTCCCATTTTACTTCGTTTGTTGAACCCATTAAAAAAAGTGATTTCTCATTCGAACATTACACGATGTCCTCAATGCGTCATGGAAGTAATGGATTTGGAACAATTCTGCATGAAATGATGCATCAATTTGGTGCATTCGACCTCTATCCAGTCCATGACTCAGGATATACGGGTTCATGGAAAGGAATTGGGGTATGGGACATCATGGCGAGTGGAAATTGGAACGGGGGAGGTGATACACCATCCCTCCCAACAGGACCAACTATGAACGCCATCGGTCATGGGCCTACTCGAGATATCGTTTTGGAATGGCCAGATAATTCCCAAGGACCATGCATAGGGCCTTCAATTCCACTTGAATCTAGATTCGCTGGCGGCGAACGTATACGAATCCAAATAGCTGAAGATGAATTTGTTTGGATCGAATTACGATCGAAAGAGGGCTACGATGAATCCTTACCAGGAGATGGCGTTCTTGTATTGATGGAAGATTTTGCAGCAGGAGATACAGCACACAATGCCATGAACATCGATCAACGACGGCCATATCTGAAAACAATTGAAGCGGATGGAAACCAAGAACAACTTCGTGGAATTAACGACGGTGTGGCGAGTGATTTGTTTCAACCTGGAGACGAGTTTGGTGAGAAAGGAATTCAGATCCGAGATCATGATGGCATTCTTGTCCCCTGGTACGCAAAGATTGTAGAATCAGGCAATGAATGGAGTGTTGAATTCCATTCCATCAATTGTTCACCGAAACATAACCTCGATTTGGACGATCACGGCTATACACTCCTTCAGAATGAGCCCTTATCCTTGCAAATTATTCCTGACAGCAATTCGGTTCAATGCTGGGGTGAACTCAATGGAACCGATGGCCGAACAGTTGTTTTCTCTAATTCCACAACTCCTACTTCCATGCACTTAGGAACGTTCAGCGCCCAAGGGGCGTTGGATTCAACCGCCACGTTTGCAGGAGTCATACATTGTGATGATGATGTGTTCGATATCAAAACCACCGTGAGCACCTTAGGTTCGATACCAGTTCCATCTGAAATGAAATTGGTATCAAGCATCAACGTTGTTGAACAAACGACAATTCGTCTACCCTATGCAGG
>JACETE010000091.1 GCA_013911465.1 Candidatus Poseidoniales archaeon | reverse complement strand
GGTTGAGAGCGATCACATTCTTTCTGATGGAGCTGTTGCAGCATCCCGTCTTGCTGCGGAATACATCAGCAAGTTGCCACTTCAACAATGAAGAACCCTATCGAAGTACGAGAGTCATGCGCATCGTTACATGGAACGTCAACGGTCTTCGTGCTGCTATCCGCAAGGGTATTGACAATTGGTTTGAAGACGTTGATGCGGAGATTTGGATGCTCCAAGAAACACGAGTATTGGAAGAACAATTTCCAAAAGGCTGGGGGTGGCCAGCAACGCATCAGACCATTCTCCACCCCGCAGAAAAGAAGGGCTATTCGGGGGTTGCAACACTCTCAAGCGTTGACATGGACGAGTTGAGAAGAGGAATGGAGAGCAATCTCGATCCTACCGATTCAGAAGGGCGTGTGTTGGTGACAAAACACGGTAAGCTGACATGCATCAATACATATCTTCCAAGTGGCTCAAACAAAGAGGAACGTCAATTGTTCAAAGAACAATGGATGGATGAATGGAAAGCATGGCTTCAACCATACCTTGAGAGCAAGGAACCTGTTCTTGTTGTTGGAGATCTCAACATCGCTCACACTGAAGATGACATCTGGAATCCCAAAGGAAATGCAAAATCCAGTGGTTTCCTTCCACAAGAACGAGAATGGTTCACTGGGTTGCTTGCAGATGGATGGCACGACCTGTTTCGCGAACATGTTGGTGAGGGCGTGAAACTGTATTCTTGGTGGTCGAATCGAGGACAGGCACGAGCAAAAGATCGTGGATGGCGAATTGATTACATGCTTGCAAATGAAGCGCTAATGCCTTTCATTCAATCGATTCGAATCGACAGGCAAGGAGGCATCGATATCTCCGATCATGCACCTGTAATTTTGGAATTGGATGATGCTGTTACATCCTGAATCCTTCGATGACATACATGCATCCTGAAAGAACAATTCCAACGGTAATCATCGTTGTAATACGTGATTTCTTCCATTTCTGAAGCCAGCGCTTGCCGAGATGAACGCCAATAATTGCCGACATGACCGAACCTGCAACAAGGGGGAGGTATTCTACAAGACCAGTACCGTCTGAGACGAGGTACACTGGAAGACGGGAAAGATCGACAATGAGTGCGAGTAGTGCTGCTGTTGCAGCATAAGCGGTTTTGTCTGGCAAACGTCGCTGCAAGAACATCGCACGCAATGCGCCCTGATGCCCAGTTAAACCCCCCATGAATCCAGACCCAAAACCGCCCCAACGATCCTCAGCTTCAGGAAGTCGATACGTTGTCCAACGTTCCGTAATGGAGAGGAGTGGTAAGATGATCAAAGCAAATCCAACAACGATCAACAGCGGTTTAGGATTGATGCTCGTACTTAGGAATGCTCCGATTAAGGCACCGAGAATCATGGCCCAGCCGTATCGCTTTACTGCTGTAAAATCGACATTATTCTTGAGCAGAACCAGTTTCCATCCGTTGTGTGCTGCATGAATCACAGCGACCGTGGCAATGGCGAGATGAGGGTCTGGTAACAACACGAGCATGACCGGTGTCACCATTGTGGCGAGACCAAAGCCTGCTGGGACCGTTAACGCTGCAGCAAGGAGTGTTGCAAACATTGCAAACACAATGAGCAAAGCGTCCATGCCCAGATGGAACCGGCCTCAATCATGAATTTATCCAAATAGATTGGATGAAACATGAGGTTATATTGTGAAGGATGAGATTCCGCCCATGGTCTGGACTAACGTCGCATCTGGGGGCGGTCCATTCTCATCCAAGTTGAAGAACCCAGATGTTGAGTCGATTGAATCGTGGTGGTACCTGCCTTACGATCAACTCAACCTTGGGTTGTTACCTCAAGAAGAATCCATAGGAATCATCCTCATCGAAAGTGAGAAGCAAGCACGTCGTCGCCCGTATCACAAGCAAAAACTGTGCTACATTCTCTCGAACATGCGACATTTTGCAATAGAAACCCAAGAAAAAGGCATTCCTGTTTTGTATGCTACCACGACTGAACAGTACGGTGAACCACTGCGTGATTTAGCAAAACAAGTTGGACCAATTAGCATGCTCCGGGCGGCTGAACGAGAATTGAGAACAACTCTCAAACCCCTCATTGATGAAGGACATCTCATCGAACATGAACACACAGGTTGGTTAACGCCCCAGACGTGGTTCACAGAAACTGTAGGCACGGAACCACCGTTTCGAATGGACCGATTCTATCGACGAGTCCGTAAGGAAAAGGGATGGTTAATGGAAGGAGACTCGCCAGTAGGTGGAAAATTTAGCCATGATGCCGACAATCGCCAACCGTGGAAGGGTGAACATCAACCACCAAATGCTCCGGAGTATGAAGTCGACGAACTTGATGAGGAAGTGATCAATCTCGTGAATCATCTCTTCCACGAGCATCCTGGAACAGCTCGTCTTAACCACTTGCCAACCAGTGACGGAGACCACAATAAAGCGCTTGAATTCCTTTCTGAGATTCTTCTCTACTTTGGACCGTACGAAGATGCCATGACAAAGGAAAGTCGCGGTCTCTTCCATTCACGGCTTGCTTCCTCAGTAAACATCCATCGAATCTTACCACAGGAGGTCATTGACGTGGTCGTGAAAGCAAAGATTCCTCTCAATTCTCAGGAAGGATACCTACGACAAATGATCTGGAGGGAGTATGTCCATCACGTGCATGAGGTAACGGATGGATTCAACCGCCTCAACATCTCATCAACTGTCCCGGAAAACCGTACTGCAGGATGGCCAATGGAACTGGCTTTAGACTCAACAAGCCATCCAAACCATCTCAAACAAACGAGGTCTTTACCGATGGCGTATTGGGGCCAATCTTCAGGAATGGATTGCCTCGATTGGGCCGTTGAGAGCGTCATGGATGAAGCATGGACGCATCATATTCCTCGCCTGATGGTTCTAAGCAATCTTGCTCAATTGATGGATATTGAACCAAGGGAATTGACCGACTGGTTTCATGCTGCCTTTGTTGATGCATTTGATTGGGTTGTTGAACCCAATGTATTGGGGATGGGAACGTTCGCTCTTGGTGATGCGATGATGACCAAACCGTATGTCTCTGGCACGCCATACATCAAGAAAATGGGCGATTTCTGCAATTCATGTTCCTTTCATCCAACAAAAACTTGCCCCATCTCATCGATGTATTGGGCTTATTTTGAACGCCACAAAACGTCCTTCCAAGGAAATCACCGTCTGGCAATGACACTTCGCACGCTGGAAAAGCGCGCTCCAGAAAAGAAGCTCCAAGATGCCGAAACGTTTCAATGGGTCATGAATACACTCGCTCAAGGAGTGTCACTTGACCCTCAGACGTCGCTTTGGCCTAAAACCTGACCAATTCACAAACCTTTCATCGAAGACACGTTCGCAGGTCCTAGTTTCATATGCTCGTCGAAGATGAGGAATCATGGCAGAACCGAAGGATTTTGTTCTTCCCGCTGTTTTGGCCTTCCTTGGTCTTCTTGCTTTTTTTTCAGGGGGTTCAGACGTCCCTGTTCTTGACGAGGTGCTGCCGTATGTCTGTGCAGCTCCGTTTATGATTCCAGCATGCATCATCTTCTCATCACGATTAGGCGAAGTAGAAAAAGTTGGGTTAAGTCTCTCTGAAGGCGTAATGACCACAGAACAATATCTCGAGTACAAACGTGCAGAGAGCATAACGGGTCAGCAATCAATTGGATACGCCATCATGATCGGTTCAGCCATTTCCGCTGGAGTAATTTTCGTCATCGGGTTCGTCAGTCTATTTTTTATCGCTGCCCTTAGTCTTGGTTCTACGGGTAATGAATTTGAGAATACAGCTCTCTTCTTTTGGGGATTGTTGAAGATATGCTTCTGGATCTATGTGGGGAGCCATGTCGTGATTGCTCGTCCGTGGCAGTATTTCGTAGACGATGAAGAAGATGGGCCGGTAGAGGAAAAGCGTACGCTTGAATGTCCTTCATGTAGCACTGCTATACGAGTGCCAATGTCCTACACTGGGTGGGCACGTTGCCCACCCTGCGGTGAAGAATTCAAGATTTGATCACTTTGGACCAATCATCTCTTCTGGTCGGACCCACTCATCGAATTGTTTGTTGGTCAACAAACCGAGGCCAATGGCACTTTCTCGTAAGGTTAGGCCATTCTCATGCGCATTCTTCGCAATCTTTGCGGCTTTATCGTAACCGATGTGATTGTTGAGTGCAGTGACGAGCATGAGTGAGTTTTCGAGATGATTCTGAATGTTCTCTTCGTTGGCTTCTAATCCATCAATGCAACGCTCTCCGAAGGAAACACAAGCATCGCTGAGAAGCCGGATGCTGTGAAGTAGATTGTGGATCATCATTGGTTTGAAGACGTTCAATTCGAAGTTGCCTTGGCTTCCGCCGATGGTGATGGCAGTATGATTGCCCATCACTTGGCAGCAAACCATGGTCAAAGCCTCTGATTGAGTAGGATTGACCTTACCTGGCATGATGGAACTGCCCGGTTCGTTGGCAGGGAGTGATAGTTCACCAATACCGCAACGTGGTCCTGAGCCAAGCCAGCGCATGTCGTTGGCAATCTTCATCAAACTAACAGCGAGTGTATTTACTGCTCCACTTGCAGCTACAATCGCATCATGAGCCGCCAGTTGAGCAAATTTGTTTTCAGCACTGACGAACGGAAGTTCCGTCCGGTCTGCTATTTTCTTCGCTACCATTTCAGCAAATTCTGGGTGTGTATTCAATCCTGTTCCAACCGCAGTTCCTCCAAGGGCAAGTTCGAACAAATCTTTCTGGGCGAATTCAATGCGGCGAAGATCAGCCTCCAGCATGTGGACATAACCGCTGAATTCCTGGCCAAGGGTCAACGGTGTAGCATCCATCAGATGCGTTCGCCCAATCTTGACGATTCCACTGAACTCCTTTTGTTTTGAGTGGAGTTTTTGCTTCAAACTTCGGACCGATTTGAGCAAGCTGTATTCAATTTCTTCAGCAGCGGCAATGTGCATTGCAGTCGGAAACGTATCGTTGGACGATTGTCCTTTGTTGACGTGATCGTTTGGATGAACAGGCGACTTGCTTCCAAGGACACCTCCGGCCATTTGTATCGCCCGGTTGGCAATCACTTCGTTGGTGTTCATGTTGGTCTGAGTGCCCGATCCCGTTTGCCAAATGCGTAGTGGAAAATGAGCATCCAAATCACCGTTCATGACTTCTTCGCCAGCGTCAACGATCCAATTTGCTATTTCTCGGTCGAGAACACCAAGGTCCCGATTCGTACGTGCAGCAGCGACCTTGAGAATTCCAAATGCGCGAATTAAGGGCCGAGGCATGACATCATCTCCAATGTCAAAATTGACCAACGAACGAGCCGTTTGGCAACCGTAGAATTTGTCACCGGGAACCTTCATCTCACCCATAGTATCAGTTTCTATGCGGTACTCATCATTGGATTCTGTTGAACGTGGAATTGGTTCTCTGTAAATTTGGTTGTATGTTCCCTTGGTTTGCAGTCGGCTTCGAATGGCCTGAACAATCCAAGCACTGCGTCCTTTCTTCCCTAGACCAGTCCATCTGTCAAGTTCTTGTGCGACATCTTCCGGTATGCTAACAGAGACAATACGGCGGTCTCCAACGTTGTGTTTTCCCATAATTAATAATCCAAAACGGCCGTTATTAAATCAATGCACAGGGAATTCTTGGGC
>JACETE010000090.1 GCA_013911465.1 Candidatus Poseidoniales archaeon | reverse complement strand
GTCGAAGAGATTGAAATTCCCGATTTGACTACAATAGAGCCCCAGCAATTGCAAGCACTTGATGGTGAAATAAGTAAGATCCTCAAGAAGATTGGAGATGCGAAAGCCAGAAGTAGAGAATCCCTTACTAAGCACTTGAAAGGAGTTTTATTCCGAAGGTTTGGAAAAAATGCAATCGTTGAAGCATTCGGTTCAAGCGTTACGGACCTCTCAATTGGAACAGGCGATCTTGACCTTTGCCTTTCCTTCAAAAACAAAACACCCCAGAAAGTTTTGAGGAAACTTTCAGGACTCCTCCATGAAGAGGGGATGGAGGACATCCAACTTATTCCGAAAGCACGAATTCCGATTGTGAAATTCAAAGACCCACGCTCGGGTCTTGATGTCGACATCTCCTTGGATAATCGTTTGGCAATCTACAATTCGATGATGTTAAAATCCTATGCTCAAGAAAAACGCTTGCGCCAATTGGTTCAAATGATCAAGTATTGGGCCAGCCGTCGTGGCATCAACAACGCATTTGAAGGAACTCTGTCCTCCTATGCATGGACCTTATTATCCATTCAACATGCACAAATGGTGGAACCTCCTTTGGTTCCAAATCGACAAGATGGAGCAGAAGAGAAACTTCTTTCATTCCAGGGGAAGACCTACGATGTAGGGTACAATGATGACCACTTTTCTACGGAAAATACACAATCGTTGGCATCCCTACTGATCAGTTTCATTGATCGATTCGCAACTCGATGGGATTGGGATTCAATGGTTGTCTCGGTCCGCTCTGGACAACCATTAACGACGAAGAAAAAGAAATGGAAGCATGTTGGTCCATTACCTCTTGAGGTCGTCATCGGTGCCGATGACGGTTGGATGGAACATGTGATGCCTATTGAAGATCCATTTAATCATGAACATGACTTATCAAGAGTCGTTCGTGCTGAAGGAGCAATGTCAATCCAGAATGAGTTCATGCGAGCAGTGCAACTCCTTTCAGAAGGAAAGAGTTGGAAAGAAATCTGCGAACCTATCTTTGAAATCGAAGAAGAACCGGATGATTTGTTTCACGATTTACGAACCACTTCCAAAGATGAAATTTCGACACGCGTTGAAACCATGCGGGCTGAACTCGCAAACGTGGAGGGGCAAATTCGGGAGCTTGTCGAAGAACGACAAAGTTCGAAAGAACTTCTAGATCTCCTCCGAGGTGGCTTGAGAGAAACACGAAATGTGAAGTCCGACCGCCAACAGATACTGTCAGAACTTCGACCGTTGAGCATGAAGGTACAGGAACTTCGTGAGGTTCGCGATGGAATTAATCAACGCATTGCTATTCCGACAAAGCGCATTCATCAGGAAATGGTTCGTATGTTCCAAAAACTTACGGCAGAAGTCGATGTTTTCAATGCACCGAATCTAGGCGTTGAGAAGGGTGATTTCTCATACTTCTTTGAACTTCAAGCAATGTATGAAGCATCACTTCAGTCAAATGAAGCCCATCAAGAATTCATTCGTTTGCGACGTGAACAAAACGAAGAATATCGTGCACTCAAGAAAACAAAAAAGCAAGAAGAAGATGTTCTTGCTAATCTTGTAGCAACGAATCCTGCCCTTGAAGGTGTCCATCTCAATCCAAAATCTGTTAAAGAGTTCCAAAAGAATGCAAAGTTACTCCAACGTTCGATCAATGAACAATACTCATCTAAACATGAATTGCGCCGAGAAATCGGTCGCCTTGAAGCATGGCAACGAATTTCCTCAAAGAAACAACGCAACAACAAGCCACGAGATTCGAATCGACCGCCTCGTGGACGACGTCAACGAGCTCCGGAAGTCAACATCAATGAAGTTCGTCAGAAGGCATCGAGTGGCGGTGCAATTTCATTGAATGAACTTGATGCGTTGCTTTCCAAGGGGGGTATTGCTAGCATTGGAAAGAATGACCAGAAAATACCTCAGCAAAAACAACGACAGCAAAAGAAGCGTTCTTCGCGTCGAATTGATGTCCGCCAAGGACGATCACGTGGACGAAAAGATACGAGGAAGTGAATCAATGGAAGAGGGATGGCGTAGAGCCCTTCCACCTTCTCAACTTTCGATTGAATGGATTCAAGCCATTCAACGGCTTTTCCTCGAAGGAACTGGAGAAGAATACTTCTTTGGAAGTGTGCAAGCGTTACCGGTTCCTGATTGGGATGGAAACTTCATGCTTTTTGACTCCAATGAACCGAACCATGAAACAATGCGTGGCGTTCTGTGGACAAGCCCATTCAAAGATGATATTGTGAGAATTGTTTCCTTCGTACTGGATCAAGGTGCTCGTGGCAAAGGGTGGGGATCGCAAGTATGGAACATGATGGTGGATTATCTTACCCCATTAGGTTATCACCAAGTACAGTTGGAAGTAAGAGCATCAAATACGAGAGCGATATCATTCTATAGAGAACGAGGACTCGAGGTTATCCAAGAACTGCATGGCTATTATCGGCAAGGATTAGGATACATGATGCGAGGGAAACTTCGACATCATCAACCAAACAATGATACACCCATACAATGAGTTGTAGGTGTGCAGAACATCATGGACGCTCTTCGCTTAATTCCACATGTTCGTTCGGTCACCGTACTTTCAGAAGGTGCGCAGCAGAATGGAATTGAATACAATGAAATCCAACAACTCCTAGCCAACAAGAAGAAAATAAGTCTCATTGGCAAAAATGGATGTGCAATTTTCTTTTCCAACAAATCTTCGATTTTGGTAATCCAATCAGAGCCACATGTCAACTTAGGGGCAATCGATCTGGTTCTCAATTCAATCGAATAGAGGACCGAGGACAACCAAACCATTAGGTCCGACATCAACGGCTTGTTTTTCCATGGCATGACGAACGTGGCGCATCTTTTCGATTTGCATTGTTCGGACAAGCTTTCCGTTTCGATGGTCCATACCCAAATTGATGACTGCATCTGCCAAGAAACCCTCGTTGCCCTGCAATTCAGCATGGCTTCCAAGATTTCGCTCTGTGATCAGAAACACGTTAAGATTCATCGAACGTAGGAAATCAAAGAATGAGAACATCTTCTTACGCATAGCCTCGTCCACAGTGGTCAGAGAGTAAATCGCTCCCAAGGAATCCAGGACAAAGGTTGTGAAGCGATCGCCGTGTGTTTCCTTGAAGTGTTCAATCATTTTTCGCGTGAACTTGAGGTAATCCATGTCTTCGTTTTCACGGCGCAACTCTGTGAAATCAGTGACCTGGAGGTTCATCGGCAATTGAAGACCAAGACTGGAAGCGCCACGTAGAAGAGAATCGACTGTCTCTTCAACCGTGCAATAAAGGCCAAACTCACCAGTCCGATTCAGATGATTGGTTAGCAAGGTCAGACAAAACGACGACTTCATCGAACCAGGCGGGCCAGTTACCAAACTGATGTAGGGTGCATGAAAGTCTGATTGTACAACGCGTTCCATTCCCTGCATTCCGCCAAGAAGCATCTTCTCACCGTATTGAAACAATTTCCCGATGACTTTGAACATTACTTTTGCTTGATTTGCCACATCAACAATCTATCGAACAGAGTGAAGGGGTTATATGGGCGTGGTAGGTCGGTTGGCTGTGGCATATCCAAACGTGCCACAGAATGAGAGTGAACACCATGGATGATTTCAAACAACTCTTTGAAGAACGACGCTCAATCCTTGATGGAAAAGCAACGCAGTACCGTGAAGAACGAGATTCTTGGAACGAGAAAACCAAGGAATTGGTATCTCAACGAAACGAATTCAATGCTGAAGTCCGTGAATTGATTCAACTCTCGGACCAGCAAAAGCAGGTTCGTGAGCAAATGAACCAAGTTGTTCGCGAGAAGAAAGGCGTACGTAATGAAGCGAGCAAAAAGGTTTCAGAAATACGAGACAAGATGCGAGCAGACCAGCCTGCGGAACAGCCTGCGGAACGTGGTCAACGAGGTCGTCGAGAACGTCCGGTTACACTTCAATCACTACAACGTGAGTTCAGCCGACTTGAGCGTGAATTCGAGCGTGGAGAACACACCGGTAAGAATGAAGGCAAGGTCATGAAGCGTTTGAAGGAACTGAATGCAAAGATTCGTCAAATGAAGAAGGACCAAGAAGCAACAGGTGGAGAATCCAGTGAAAACGAAGATCTCAACGCAGCCCGTAAAGAGCATGATGATGCACATCATGCTGTGCAAGAAGCCGCTGCTGCTGCACAAGAAGCTCACGACCTGATGATTCAATGGGACAAGGAAGTCAACAAACAACGAGAGCGTGCCAATTCAAAGCACAGAGAGTTGCGAAACACCAAGCAAGAGGCCGATAAGGCTCACCGCTTCTACATCGTATCTCTACGATGTTTGCACTCCATCCAAGACATGATGCGTGCACGCCGCAGTGCAGAAGCAGGAGAAGGCGAGCGCCCAACCGCTCGTGTTGAAGTCCAAGATTTGATGAGCAAATTGATGTCTGGTGACACGCTCACAACTGAGGAATTGATGGAATTGCAACGCTTTGATTGATAGAGCGGAAACGATGGTATCAAAGACCGAGATTGACAAGAGGTGGTTGAGAACCATGCTTCAACGTGATGATATCGCGCAAATTATTGAAGAATACGATCGGATGAAACTCCGAATCGGAATGACAGCATCGCATTCTGCACTGGATATTTGCGATGGTGGTATCGAGGAAGGATTCCCGACTGTTGCCTACTGCCAAGAAGGACGACACAAGACCTATGCAAATTACTTCAAGACAAAGCGCTCGAGTTCGGGTCGTGTTTTGCGAGGCATGGTTGACAAAGCAATTGTCATGCCATCGTTCAATGATGTCATGGGTGAGTCAATGCAGATTGAGATGAGAAAGCGAAATGTGGTCTACATCCCAAATCGTTCCTTTACCTCATATTCATCCATTGAGGATGTTGAAAACAAGTTCAAGGTTCCACTGTTTGGATCACGGAATATGCTTCGCATGGAAGAACGTACTGAAGACCAAGACTATTACTGGATTCTTGACAAAGCCGGCCTCCCTTATCCTGAAGCAATTGAAAATCCCGAAGACATAGATTGCCTCGTCATCGTCAAACTGCACCATGCTCAGAAGAAACTTGAACGTGGTTTCTTCACGTGTGCATCGTACGCAGAATACAAGGAAAAATCCGAAGTCCTGCTCAAGGATGGTATCATCGATCAAGCTTCGCTTGATGGAGCACGTATTGAGCGATACGTCATTGGACCTGTCTTCAACCTGAACTTCTTTTACAGTCCGCTCGCAGATGAGGGAGAGAAGTTGGAACTCCTCGGTGTTGATTGGAGGTTTGAATCTTCATTGGATGGACATGTTCGACTTCCAGCTCCACAACAAATGACAATGCCTGCTCATCAAAAGATTCCGGAAATGACCGTCGTAGGACACAACACGGCAACCATCCGAGAATCCTTGCTTGAGAAAGCCTTCGAACTTGGAGAGAAATTCATCAAGGCGAGCAAGGAACATTACGATCCAGGAATCATTGGACCATTTTGTCTACAAACTTGTATCGATAAGGACATGAATTATTGGATATACGACGTTGCTCCTCGTCTCGGTGGAGGAACCAACGTTCACGTCAACGTCGGCCATCCATATGGGAATGCACTCTGGAGAAAGCCAATGAGTAGCGGTCGACGCATTGCCATGGAACTGCGAATGGCCGCTGAACAAGATCGCTTACTCGAAGTTCTAACCTGATTAAATGACAGGATGCTTGAGCAAAGGGTA
>JACETE010000009.1 GCA_013911465.1 Candidatus Poseidoniales archaeon | reverse complement strand
TCCTGGGTCAGGAGTCGCTGGATTGAATGATATTCCATTGTTATCTGGAAGGGGGGCAAGGTCAAGCAAACGTTGAGACACCAAGGTATCTCCGTAAAGAATGTCCAGAAAACCATCTCCGTCCATGTCTGCAAATGCTGGGGCAGACCATACTCTATGCGGCATTGAAAGTGGGTCGTCCCACCCCTCCGAGATTTCATTTGAGTAGCCTGTATCACCTTCAAAGGCAAAGATTCGTTTTCCGAAAGCGATAACAATTTCTGGATCTCCTTCGCCGTCAATATCCATCCAAGCAGGAGGTGAAACAGCGATTTCATCGTTGTCGTTTCCAGATGCACCACGATTCATGACCTTGCTCCATTCTTCGGTTGGAGGGTCATTGTCGAGATTGTGACATCCAACCATTCCTTCTCGATCGAATGTGACAGATGATGCGGAGTACCATGTCGTCCAACACAATCTGTCATCGACTCCGTCCATGTCCAAGTCAATAGGAAGAGGGGGAGCGTCAGCGTACCCGTTAATTGTACGGAATGAGAAAAGTTCCTCTGTTGAAGTTAATTCCATCCCAATAAAACGAGCGCCGAGACCAACTGTTCGGCCATTCGCGTCTGTCGGGACGGTAAGAATCATTTCTGGCGCGGCGTCGGAATCCAGTTGTGTAACAACTGGGCTCGGTAGGCGGAGACGAGGTGCATCCGAATCGGTGTCAGTGCCGGAAAGTGAAACTCTGCCCCAGTCATTTGAACCAGTGCTTCCATCGAGTCTCCAAACCCACATGTTTCCAGAATTTTCGTCGATTGTTGTGGCCACAACGACTGTATTTTGACCATCGAGTTGAGCCCATACAGGATCACTTGGATGCGTTCCGCGGTCCAACGTAACATCCCAATTTTCAGTTGGACTGTTGGACCCCAACGGTAGGCTTAGAATGTGAGGGTTATCGGTTGTTGAATCAACAACGGTTAGGACCAATTCAGGCGTTCCATCGAGTTCTAAATCCGCAAGAAGAGGCTGTGTTACAGACAGATGGTTGCTTTGACGTGTTTGGAAATGGGGGCTTGTAATTCCAATGCGATAATCTGTATTGGTCCATGACCACACTAACTCGTTTGAATGTCCTCCTGTCTGCCATCCTGACTCGTCACAGGAAAGTTCTGGAGACCATACGTCTACTGTTAGGGAATTATCGGTGTCGTAGACAACAACAATCTCAATTTTACCGTCGAGATCTACATCTACAAGAACAGGAGTTGACCGAGCAGCTCTCGTATCGCCCAAATCAACACGCCAGGCGGTAGCAGCATCATCACCTGCGATAAGAGATAATTTCGTGGATGAGGTTGTGGTGCTGTCGTGTAAAATTACAGCAAACAAACCAGAGGGAGTACACCTCTCCACTGCGCCAGGGCTAACAGTAAGGCTTTCTGAGAAATTCCCAATAATGGAGCCGTAAGCATCTGAACCGATGTCATCATCGAGAGCAACCCAGTTGATGACAGGGTCGTCGATGCTAAGCATATTTCCCGAACTGGAATTATGGTCTGGCATCGACCCATTGCGAGTGGCAGTTCCTCCGTATTGACCCCATGGTTGTTCTTGATCATTCCAAGGTAGTTGGTTTGACTCAAAGACCGAATTGTTGTCTTCAAACCGAGAGAACTCGATGTGAGTAAATGATACCATCAGCATCAACAAAACGATGATGGATGCAGAGAGACGACGCCCTGCAACAGAATGGCTTACGCTACCCATTGTTTCTATTGCATCGTGAGGGGTTGTTATTGTTTTGCTCTAGAAGCATCACTACACCTTCTTTTTGGTGACAATTTTCCCCCTTCACCCTTGTATTCTTCAAAGCGCAGTCGCTTGAATACATCCGTGGGCTTCATATAGGGGCCGACAGTGGGCGAAATGACTTCGGTCGACTTCTCTCCCGAGGCGCAAGCCGGTGAAGGACGGAAAGGTGTTACCTCTTCCCCCTTCATCAATCGATGAGAGAAGCCCAAGGAGAGGAACAAGATGTACAAAATTGTCACAAAGGAGGATACCATTCGTATCCCTGCAGAGTACATGAAGAAAGGCCAATCACTCGATCAACACATCGATCGTCTGGCTATGACTGCTTTCGAGGGTCGTTTCGATGAACAAAACAGATTCATTTTGGTTACAAGTAACCATACTCCGCTCGGCCGTGGGCGTATCATCCACGGAGATGGTGCAATCTATCAGCGTGTTCGTTTTGATGCACTCTTGTTCTGTATGGACGACTACGAAGTTGTCGAAGGCGCAATTTCTGAAGTCAATGAGTTTGGAGCTTTCGTGCGCATCGGCCCAATGGAAGCGTTGCTTCACAAGTCACAAATTTTAGATGACCAGGTAGAAGTCAATGTTGGAGCTGGAACAATCTCTGGACGCAACGATGACAAGCGATTAGGAATCGGTACAGCTGTCCGTGCACGAATTGTTTCACTCTCTCCAGATACAAGCGACCCACGACGTTCAAAGATCGGTCTGACATGCAAACAACCAGGTCTCGGATCCCTCGAATGGCTAGGCGAAACGGGTGAGTAATCATGGCTAAAAATCCCTACGCATGTGCAGATTGTGGTCTAATTCTCCAAGATGGAGTTGACCAATGTCCACGTGACCCATCTGCACAAACTACCACTGATTGGCAAGGCTATGTCATCATCATTCACCCTTCACGCTCTGAAATTGCAGAGCGATTGAAAATTGACCAACCCGGTCGGTACGCTTTGAAGGTGAATATCCGGTAAGGAGGACGAAAACATGGAAATTGTAAGTCGAACTGAAAACAAACTACTCAACCGAGTTGAAATTGATTTTAAATGGAGTCACAAGGGCTCAAAAACCCCGTCCAAGAAAGAAGTCATGGATCTCGTCAAGACACTTGAGCCAGGATCCAACCCTGATTTCATCGTCGTCAAGAATTGCAAGACACGATATGGACAAGCTCTCACAACTGGTCAAGCATTGATTTACGAATCTGCTGATGCAATGACTGTTGAACCTGATTACATTCATGAGCGCCACAAGGGATTCCGAAGTGGAAATGCAACTGAAGAATCGTCTGAAGTATCAGAGGATGGTGGTGAATGATGGGCGAACCGAATCCAAAAGCAAAGTGGTCAAAATACGGGATTGCAGAGGACGGCACGCTCGAGCGAAAAGCCGAGCATTGTCCAAACTGTGGCCCAGGTGTTTTCCTTGCAGCCCATGCAGATCGCAAGTCCTGTGGCCGATGTGGTTACTCAGTTAAGATTGAGTGAGAAAGCAATCCATCGTTCGTGAGCAACCATAGTTGTTCATCTGTGATGATATGTTGCATAACAACTTCATTTTGTTGAACAACGCTAACTCCTGTTTCATTGAGAACAATTTCTTCTCGCCATCCAGCCAAAATCCATGTTGTTTGGTCTTTGTTGATTGCATGTTGAATTGGTCCCTTTGTTGAAAAATCTGCAACTCGTTGACCTTCCTTGTAAAGATAGCAATGCCCATCGGAGAGGGTGAGTAGGCGCTGCGAGCCAACTCCGTAAACGTTTGCAAGGCCACCTTCAAGTTGAAAACTACCAGTGCCAATCTGTGTGCCATTCGTTTTTGAAAGTCGAAGACAACCGCCTGCTCTCGACCATACTTCGATCGTAGTATCTGTCTGGTAAAGTGTAACGGTCTCTTGACTCATCGGAAGATGAGACAATTCCGGCCACTCAGGGGGGGGTGCTCTCCAACGCTCGACTCCATTGGTGTCAAATCCGTACACGCCTCGATTCCAAAGCACAAATGCAAATCCATCAGCCATTGCCGTGAGGGCCAATGGTTCAGCATCCAAAACATGTGCCCAAAGTGAACCTTCAGGTAAATGGGCATGCTCAAGTTGTCTTGCAATTCGTAAATCACCGCGTTCAACACCGTCTTTGAAGGGCTTATCGAGGGGCAAGCATCCCATTCGTGCAAGAAGTAATTCCCGATCAATCCATGTTGCAATCAAAACATCATTGACAACAACTGCATGCTGAATTGCCATAGGGAAGGGTCTAGCGAAGTGTTCGATAGGATTCCAATGCTCATTGAGCCTACAGAGTTCACCATCAACTCCGACTGCGATGGCATGTACTCCTTCAACCTCGGGTGTCTCCAAGATTTTTATCGCTCGAAAAGGAAGATGAATGGTTTCCTTTCCTTCGACCATGCTAAGACGATGCATTGCCTCTTTGTCAATACTCGCTTTGAAGAAGGCCAATACCTTCGCAATACTATGGCGGATGTCGTACTCATTGCAATCAACAGCGACGACATCGCTTCAACAAATCAAGCCAAGTATCTCATGGAGCTTCTTCAATGGGAGCGACGCGCTGATGTTGAAAGCTATCCCTCATATGAAGTGAAAAATGTGAGATTATGGTACTTGCCCAACCGCATCCTATGGGAAGATCATCTCGATGTTCGATGGAAAGATGCCACAGGAGAAGATGTCGCTGAAGTTATCTTTCCGTCACGTCATGCAGCAAAGAGTGGGAAACCATGTCTGACATTACACCCCATTGGCGTTCCTCATCACCCGATTGAGGAAGAGCCCCCATTCGGAGGGCAATCTGGTTTTGCTCCCCCTCCGAATCCCCGGATTGCTCCATGGTGGAGGCTTCTTCACCAGAAGTGGAATGTTCACGCAATTCCAGACTTTTCTTTATCCCTGGAAGTGACGCATCATGGTCCTATTCTCAATGTTCCATCATTGTTCATCGAAGTTGGTTCAACAGAGCCATACTGGCCAAATGAAAGCGCTGCAAAATTACTCGCTGAAGTAATTCTAGAAGGTCTCGGACTTACCACTGAATCCTCAACAACGTGGGGATCGCACAATCAAGGAGAACCGGTATTGGTCACCTTAGGTGGTGGACATTACGCGCCCAAGGCAAACAAATTGGCATTGGAATCCAATGTATGGTTGGGGCACATGCTCGCCAACCATTCACTTCCTTTTGAGTCACAAGATGAACCAGGTATGCTCTGGAAGCAATCCATCGATGCAGCGATTGCATCGACTCAGAGGGCATATCCTGGAGGAACCATCGTATGCAATGTTGAAAAGAAATCTTTCAAAGGTTGGCAACGACAACTGATCTATGGATACTTGGATTCAATTGGAGTTGAGGTCGTGAAGTCTAATGCGTTCTTGGAAATGGTCAAAGGATGTCAAGCAGGCCGTTGATTTGTTGAGGGACTCCCATGTTGTCCAAGATTATTGTAGCGATGACTCTTCGAATGCCACGTTGGTTTGTTCGTTGGGTTTCCCGCCGGTATGTTGCGGGTGCAACTCTTGATGATGCAGTTCGGGTTATGAAACGCCTGGAATCTGAAGGTGCTTGTTTCACCATTGACGTCCTCGGTGAGGAGATCTCATCCATGAACGAGGCTCAATATTTTCTCGATGAATATGTACGGGTAATGAATGCCATTGTTGAACACGGTATTGATGCCAATCTTTCGATTAAGCCAACTGCTTTCGGACTTCTCATCGATGAAGAAAAAGGATTGGAAAACATTGAATCTCTTGTTCGACAAGCTGCACACCATGATATGTTTGTCAGACTCGATATGGAAGATCATCGCGTTACAACAGAAACAATTCAAGTTGTATTGGATCTTCATGCTAAAGGATTGACGAATGTTGGTACCGTCCTTCAAGGACGTTTGCACCGTACTCCCGATGACATCGAGAGTGTTGCCTCTTCAATTGGCCCGAATGCCGATTATCGAATTTGTAAAGGCATATATCTGGAGCCCGAAGAAATCGCATACACATCCAAAAGCGATATTCGAAACAAGACCAATGAAGCAATCCGCATGGCTTTGGAACATGGCGCCTATGTAGGAATTGCATCACATGATGTTCCAGTAGTGGATTATACACTCTCAGTCCTTGATGAATTTAAGATGGGTCCTTCGATTAAGGATCCCCGTGAGAACTGCGGTCCTGACCGTAGAGGAAAGGGCCCAGGATATGAATTCCAAATGTTGCTCGGAGTTCGCGGACCAATGCGTCGTAAACTTACGAAAGCAGGACATCGAACCCGTGTGTACATACCTTATGGTGAGAAATGGTATGAATACAGCATTCGCCGACTTCAAGAGAATCCAACAATTGGTCTACAGATTGCAAAGGCCTTCTTGATGCCATGGACGAACCGTCCATGATTACTTTCGAGCCTTCTTCTTGTTACGTCTGCTTGTCGGCTTAACTCGTTTCTTGATCTGTTCTTTTGGAAGGATTGGATTTGGATTGAAACCAAGTTTCCCTTCTTTCCAAGCTTGTCGACGCTCTCGAGGGGTCTTTGGCTCGAATCGTTCTGGTCGAGGTGGCTCATGGAGGTACATGCGCTTGATGTTTGAAGCGTCAACCGTTCCTCTTAGGGTGCGTCCTTCGCCAGTATGTATTGCGCGAATACGCCAGGTTTGAACACCTATGTCGATAATCGTCCCTGCCTTGAATGAAGTTCCCTGTTCGACAATCAACACATCCGGCGTGGAAAATTCGCCCCGTGTTTTGGTTATTTTTACTCTGAGCAGATCTTGTCTTAGCGCCACTGCACGGATGATCTTGGTTGCTTCAAGTGCTTCAATGGGTCCCTTTTCAGATTCAATGCGTGTGATTCTCCAAGCCATGTCATCGTGTTCGAAGACATCACCAAGTTCGAGCCATTCATCTGCATCGAGATCGATTGTCGCCATGTACGATTCCGGGCCATCCGTGAGCATGAATGGAATTCGCTTGAGGGGAGGTGCCCTGAATTGCATTTCGTGAACGTTCGAGCAATCTTCGCATCGCAGAAGATAGTCAATACCTCGGCCAATCTCCTTTTCTCTGAGAATTTGATGACCTGTGACATCCTCGCAAATGGGGCAGAGAACAGCGTTCTCCATGACTTCATCATCCTCGAAGTCATCCTCGTCGTATTCATCATCCATGCTTCTCAAGTCGGGCTCGATGCGTTTCCCCTTTGAATCCACCGCATGTGGTTTCGTCACAGTGTTGAAAACAAACCTCCTGTGAGACTTGTTCATGAGCGAGGATATTCGAGACCAGGTCTTGCCAAGTTTGCTCAACGCTGATCATGAACGATCACGTGATGAGCCTGCGATTGCTGCGAACATTGCAACACAACTCGAACATATGGGTTTGTCCACGTGGTCCATTTCCGTTCTTCGTCGTTTACGCGATTCAATTGGTCGGCAAGAACCAAAAAATATCCTGGAAGTCGGCGGGAGTATTGGTCATCGTTCAGCATGGTTCTTTGATTTGTTCAAAGACCAACCCGTCGATCGGTTTGACATCGTAGAACAAGGTGCCAAATTTGGTGTTATTCTCCATCGGTTACAAACACGCTACGATGCATCCTCATGGTCGTCAATTATTGTGAATGATTTTTCAACATTATGCGCAGAGGAGAAAGCATGGAAATTGACCACAGCATCCGGTGTTGGAGCTGATGAACGAAGATTGTCGGAACATTACGATGCAATCATTGTTGATTCACCGCTTTCACGCCTCTCTACGGATTTGAAAAACGGCATGGAACTTCTCTCACCAAACGGTGTACTTTACACGACAGAACCAGAAACTCCGGTAGGTGACTATGACGAATTGGATCAAGATGGGAAGGATAAAGTCGATGGATTCAATGCTTGGATCGAGTTCATTCAATCATCACAAACAACGCATCATATTGCATTTGTTCCATTGTTCGGAGGAACGATTGTTGCGTTCTTCAAGCGCTAGTCTCTTGTGCCGCTTTTTCGATTAGTGCTTCAATATCGAGCAGTCCATAGCCGTAATCGTTGTCATGTTCAGTTTGACCATCCTTTGGTTGGACTGTTTGCATAATCCAATCTTTAACCTGATCGATGGTTGATACATCACCATCCGTCCCATTACTAGCAAGTCCAGGCTCTGCCTCGAGCAACAAAGCAATTGCTCCAGTGACGAATACAGTTGCAGCGCTGGTTCCACTCGCAGATGACCACGTCCCTTGTGTGTTCAGAACAGGAACTTGTTTTGCAGGAGCAACAAGTTCCGGCTTTTTGTCAGGATCCCCGCGTGGTAATTTTGGGGGAAAGAAGTTGGCTCCGTTGTTACCTGTGGACGATTTGGACCAATGCGCCCCTGAAAGTGTCACACCTCCAACACAAATAACACGCCTTTCGCTTCCAGGGGATGCGACGTCTCCATCGTCTTCTTCTCCACCATCGTTACCAGCGGCCGCTACAACGAATATGCCACGGGCTGTTGCATCATTGACAGAATCTTCAATCGTGCGTCCAGAACCTCCGAGTAGGGGGAAGAGATCTTGTCCACCTCCCAATGAAAGAGAGATGATGTTGACATTTTGATTGATGCACCAATCAATTCCTGAAACAACATCTTCCTCGTAGCCGGATCCATTTGCAAGAAGTGCTTTTGAGACATAGAGATTGACATCTTTTGCAATACCATTTATCCATCCATCAGCAATCAAAATCCCTGCCATGTTGGTTCCATGGCCATTGTCATCATACGGGTTGGATTTGCCCTGAACAATATCAACCCAACCTGCAACATCAAATCCTTCAAGATCAGGGTGATTCAATTCCAGTCCTGTGTCAACAATGCAAACATTAACCCCTTTTCCGGAAAGGTCTGAAGGAACATTGATCATATTTTGGTAGATTCGTTCAGAATCCATCAATTCCTCACTCGGTTTGACGAAACTCAGTCCATCTCCAAACAATATGTTGTAAGCAAAACCTGCTACAAGTATCAGCAGAACACCCATGGTTACACTGACAATTTTGCGAACGACTTCCAGATCCCTCTCCAATTGTGGTGTGATTGGGGCATGACCCTCGGCAGAATGTTTCTGTTCTGACATGGGATAAACCTCACTGGAATGCTTGAACTGCTTCAGAGAAGGTATCAACAAACCGTCGAACGTCTTCTTCAGTGTTGTAAAAGTATGCTGAGGCCCTTAACGAGCCATTGTACCCTTTGCTGTTAAACCAGGAGTGGACACAGTGTTGGCCAGATCGTACCATGACACCAGAAACTTCGTCAAGTAGGAGGGCTATATCATGAACAGGAAGATTTTCATCAAGGAGGAGCGAACAAATCCCGCCTCTTTGTGAGGGGTCTTCAGGTCCAATAATTGAGACGCCTTCCAAATCCTTCACGCCGTTGGACATGATCGTGTTCAAACGAACCTCATGATCATGAACCTCGTTCATGTTCAACGTTGAGAGGTAATCGATAGCTGCTCCGGTTGCCATCATGCCAGCGAAGTGGCCAAGTCCGCCTTCAAATTTGGAAGGGGCCTTTGCCCATTCAACCGCATCGTAATGTGATGTCTTGACCGTTTGTCCGCCGGATTGTATCGTTCGCATTGAATTGAGGATTTCTTCACGGCCCCAAAGACCACCCATGCCCGATGGCCCCAGCATCTTGTGAATTGAAAAGGCGAAGAAATCGATTCCCATTTCTTGGACATCGACTGGCATGTGTGGGGCGGATTGTGCTCCATCAACACAAACGAGTGCTCCGAAATCCTTCGCAATCTTCGTGATTTCTCGAATTGGAGTTTTAACGCCGTCGAGGTTCCCTACTTGGCTGACTGAAACCATCTTGAGTTGTTCTCCTGCTTCCGAACACATCGCTTCAAATGCTTCCAGATCAAAGGTATTGTCCGAATTGGAGGGGACTACTCTGTGGTCTACACCTTGCTCTTCTTCGAGTTGAAGCCATGGGACAAGATTGGAGTTGTGCTCACGATCGGTTGTAAGAATCACATCACCCTTCTTCCAAGACAGGCCTTTCGCAACCTGATTCAAACTATGCGTGGCATTTCTGGTGAAGACAAGTTCATTCACAGAAGGGGCATTAAAGAATCCCGCTAAGGTCTTTCTTGATTGTGCTATTGTCTTTGATACAGTCGCGCTAAAACGATGGACGGAACGACCGCCACATCCGGGTGAGTTGACGTAATAATCGGAAATAGCATCAATCACGGATTGAGGTCTGAGGGTGACGCAAGCATTGTCAAGGTACGCTATAGGGTCGTCAAGACACAATGCTGGAAAATCCTCTCGTAACGCTTTCAAATTCATTACCATGCCTCCTCATCAGGAGATACGTCAAGTAACGCTGCTTTACTCAACAAATCTTCTTCAGCCACTACAGCTGCTTTAGTTCGAACTTTTGTTTCTGAACCCAACATTTTCTGTGGAAACCATATGACCCATAGCATGAGCGGTATGGCAACAATCGCAAAGAGAAGGTGCAAAACCAGAGCCCACGTTCGAGAACCCGTACGTTCAGCAACGTAATGCGCTCCTGCCCAAGCACTTACCATCACTGAAACCGTCCAAGAAGCGCTGATAAAGACCCATCCGCGAAGGGAATGTTCGCTCATTGCAGTTTCCATTATGCGAACATCTTCATGCAAATGATGTGTCTCCACATGCAGATCTCTTGTCTCTCGGACGGCTTTAATAAAGAAATATAAGAAGAAAATACAAACGAGTGAAATCAAAAATCCACCCATCATATCGGATAACGAAAATGCAAGTGGGAAGTCTTTGTTACCTGAATGGAAGTAAATTTGAGAAACACCAAATCCTCCCCAAATCAACAACAGTGTAATTGTATGTGTTTTCATGATTGGGAAGAGTTGAATCAATGAAAACAAGAACCAACCCCAACACAATACGGAAATGACCATTTGGAAATACGCAGTACTTCCTGCATCTTGAAGACCTTCTAATCCCGCGATTTTTGCGTTACCTCCATCGA
This sequence comes from Candidatus Poseidoniales archaeon, assembly GCA_013911465.1. Classification (GTDB taxonomy): domain Archaea; phylum Thermoplasmatota; class Poseidoniia; order Poseidoniales; family Poseidoniaceae; genus MGIIa-L2. The sequence continues at coordinate 17,403 of JACETE010000009.1, read as the reverse complement.
AAATATCGACATTTAATGATCCGAGGAGAACAGCGATGAGTGCAGAGATTGCTGCAAGAGTGAACTGTGGATTCCAATCCGTTCGAATTAGTTTCCATTGGAACAACAATTCTTGGCGAATGTTGGAAATCAATGGATGGAAATCGAAGAATTTAGGCTCAATTTTCACATCACTTAATCGGAAGGGGAGACTATCATGAGATGCATCATGGGTCGCTGATTCCCCACCGTCCATGTTGACCCGAGAAGGTTCACCTTTGAGTCTGTTGTGTTGCAACAATGACAAGCGAGAGCGTTAAACCCTGATGCAGATTGGGTTGGTTTGCGAGCCGAGATCGCATAGCCTGGTAGTGCGCGCGACTGGAAATCGCGTGGGCCTGTCCCTCGGGAGTTCAAATCTCTCTCTCGGCGCCAACTCACTCCGATGATGACCGATTCTTCGGGGCGCGAAGCGATTATATCGAAATGCTTGGTGGCTTGGACACCGCCACCGTGGCTTAGTGGTATAGCACCTCATTGGTAATGAGGAGGTCGCGAGTTCGATCCTCGCCGGTGGCTCCATTCTCAAATTGCATTGTGGACCTATTTTTCTCAACAAACATTAAGAGTCGTCGAGAGGAACTTTAGTTTGAAGAAGGCAACTTCTTCGGATGGGATAAACATGAGCACTGCTACTGAAAAGAAGAACGATACTCGAGCCAGAATAAAAGAACTCCAGACTCAGGTGGACGATCTAAAAGAACTTGTGAACACGCTTCTTTCTGTTATCGTCGAAGAACCCGATGGAGTACATACTGGTTCAGCACCTACAGGTGGCCATCCGTTGGCAAATACCTGTATGTGATCAACCTTTGATGACTGCCATTGGTTCAAGTCGCAGGATAGGTCTTGCCAGATTTGCTTTCATCGTGTTCTCAATGACCGTGTCAACATTTTTGTACGCTTCTGGGGCTTCCTCAGATAGGATATTTCTGGTTGCAGCTTGGACAATTATTCCCTTTTCACGCAATTCTTTTTCTTTAACTTCAGCATTAATTTGCTTTCGAGCCGCTGAACGTGACAATGCCCTACCTGCTCCATGGCAAGCGCTCCCAAATGCTTGATTTTGCTCAGCGTGTGGTCCAGCCATTAACCAGGATCCTCGTCCCATGTCACCGGGTACAACTACCGGTTGCCCAGTTTTCGAAAATGAGTGGTGTAGGTCCGCTTGGTCTCCACTGAATGCTCTTGTTGCTCCCTTGCGGTGGACTGCACATGTGCAATTCTTACCGTGAATTACGTGCTCCTCTATTTTTGCAATATTGTGTGAGACGTCATAGAGGGTTGAAAGTTCAAGAGATTCTCCTAGTTCAGCCCTTAATCCCTTGAACAGTCTGTCCGTCAAGACAGCACGATTTGCAAATGCAAAGTTTGCAGCTGTTTTCATGTCGTTGAGATAGGCCTGACCTTGTTTGGAATGGATAGGTGCGGAAGCAAGTTGTCGATCGGGTAGTACGTACCCCCATTCTTCATCGATCCAATCTGAACCTCGCTGTTTGAGACGCAATTCAAGTTCATGGATATGGTCGCTACATACTTGATGGCCTAAGCCTCTTGATCCTGAGTGAATCATCGCAACGACTTGGTTTTCGGAAAGATTCCATTCTTTGGCAGTTTCCGCTTCGACAATCTCGGAAACCCGTTGCAATTCAAGGAAATGATTGCCACTACCGAGAGTTCCTAGTGCCTTCAACCCGCGCTGCTTTGCTCGATGACTAATACGAATTTCTTCGACTTCGAAGGACCCTTCGGATTCTACGTTACCAATGGTGTGGTGTTGCTCAACATTGATCGAGTCCAATTCTTCCAAACCAGCTCGCAGGATAAGGTTGAGTTCGGATTCAGTAATGTCAATTCCTCCCTTCCCAGAACCTCCAGCAGGAATTCGACCATTGAGTCGGCGTGCCAATTTCTCTAGATTCGGGATGTCATCCGCTTCAATGTTCAATGCAACTGCTCGAACACCACAATTGATGTCAAACCCAACAGCACCAGGCGAAATTGCTCCTCCTTGTTCACCGTGTTCAACATCAGTTGCAACGACTCCACCAATTGGAAGACCGTAGCCATAATGCCAATCCGCCATTCCCCAAGCAGTTCCTACTGCTCCTGGCAATTCTGTTGCGTTCATCAACTGGATTGGCCCTCTCCCATCCTGGTAATTTTCAATCTCCTCCATCGAAGAAATGATTGCAGCATCGATCTTCATTCGATCGTGTGCTTTGATGCGTACGACTCCAGGTGTCGACAAGTCGACATGCTTGGTCCATTCTGCACCCATGGTTGTCGTTCGACATCTTTCATTTGATGATTTCCACTTTACCACGTTTTTGAACGGGAGGGTTGAAAGGACTGGGGACCACCCGCAAACTGGAGGCGTTGGTATGAGTCTACCCCCTATTGACTTGGCAGTATTCCATGACCATGGTTACGTTCGTCGTCAGTGTAGAATCACGGATTTGTGGTTTTGGACCTGCGATGATGAACGAACCACATGCGGTGATACGCATGAAGACGAGTATACCTTCATTGGAAAACCGCTGATTGCTGGATATGATCAACGTGGAAAAGCATTGAAAGATGCAATGCGTGAATCATTTCTTTCGTTCTTTGAAACACATGATCACCATCGGGTTGAGCCATATCCCGTTCTTGCTCGATGGAGGGATGATATTCACCTCACAATTGCTTCAATTGCTGATTTCCAACCGCACGTTACATCCGGTCAAGTCGCACCTCCTGCAAATCCATTGACGATTTCCCAGCCTTGTATTCGCTTGACGGACGTCGATGCAGTCGGTCGTTCAGGACGCCACTTGACGACATTCGAAATGATGGCGCATCACGTATTCAATCGTCCAGATGAGGGTGAAATGTACTACTGGATGGAGGAATGTGTGGCTTATTGTCACACAATGTTGACAGATACATTTGGAATATCAGCTGATGAAATTACCTATGTTGAAAATCCTTGGTGTGGTGGAGGGAATGCTGGTCCTGCTGTAGAGGTAATTGTTGGCGGCCTTGAACTTGCGACATTGGTTTTCATGAACCTTGAGGAATCAGAAGACGGAGATATCGAACTCAAAGGTGATCGCTACAAGGAAATGCCACTGCAAATTATTGATACTGGATACGGACTTGAGCGATTTTGTTGGGCAGCAGCTGGAACGCCCACAATATACGAAGCCATTTACCCCGAGACCGTGGATTGGCTCAAGGACATTTCTGGTTATTCTGAAGTAGCATCCAGGTGGCCAGATTTGGATTTGGGCACACTTCTTGGAGAAATGAGTCGCTTGAACGGAATAATGAACATTGAACCAGGTGTGGATGCTGAGGAACTTTCACAGTTGTTTATCGCTCGACTCTCTCAGCGAGGAGTTGATTTGACCGGAGAACAATTTTTGGCAATTACAGAGCCACTATCAAGAATTTATGCAATTCCTGACCATTTGCATGCATTAACACACATGCTGGGAGATGGCCTGGTTCCATCGAATGCGAAGGCTGGATATCTTGCAAGAATGCTCGCTCGTCGAATCCTTCGAATGCGAGATGATTTAGGCATCGATGTCTCTCTTTCAGATCTCATCACGCATCATCTTGATGTCAACATGGAAAATCACGACATGAAACAAACAAAAAGTGGTTTGTTGACAATCATGAACCTGGAAGAGGAGCGATATAGCGAGGTACTTCGTAAGGGTTCGAACCTCATCAATCAGTCGATGAAGTCGATCGACAAGGAAGCCGAACAACTCCCGGATGATTTGTTGTTCCAACTCAATGATTCACACGGTCTTCCACCTGACATGGTCATCAACATGGCCCAATCGAGTGGGTGGAGTCGGTTGAGACTTCGGACTGGATTCTCAGCAGAAATGGCTGAGCGTCATGCCAAGATGGCCAAAGCAGCAGCTACAACAAGCCAACAGTCATCGTTCGTGGATGAACTTCCTTCTCTTCCAGAAACCGTCCCTTTGTATTACGGAGATGTTCAACAACGAAGTTTCGATGCGAGTGTTTTGGCCTCACTCCCTCTCGTTGAGGGGATGGGTCCTGAAGACGCAACACATGCAATTGTTCTTTCTGAATCGTGTTTCTACCCCGAAGGTGGTGGACAAGAAGGGGATTATGGCTCCCTTACAACAGACGGCACGTCTCGTCAAGTATTGGATACACAAAAGGAAGGTGGCCTAATTCTCCACCTTTGCGATGGACCATTGGAAGTTGGTGACCTTGTTCATGGTTCAATCGATTGGCGACGTCGAAAGCAATTGATGGATCATCATACTGCAGTCCACATTGTTGGGGGGGCGGCCCGACGAATCCTTGGACCACACATTTACCAAGCTGGAGCAAACAAATCTACAGAAGTTGCTCGTCTTGATATTACCCATTATCGAAGATTAACTCGGGATGATCTTGATGCCATTGAAATCCTTGCAAACGAGGTATTGGGTCAGGTCTCTCGTACCGAAAAGACCATTCTTCCACGCCATGAAGCAGACAAAAAGCACGGATTTGATTTGTATCAAGGTGGAGCGCCGAAAGGAAATGAAATCCGAGTCTTGAGAATTTCTGATCACGATGTACAGGCCTGTGGAGGCACACATCATGATGAACCAGGTCAAATTGGTTCCATTCGTGTAATTCGCTCAACAGCTGTTCAGGACGGTGTTGAACGACTTCATATTGTAGCTGGAGAATCTGCACTCCAATTTGCTCGAGAACAAGATGGACTTCTTCGTGAAACTTCCAAAACATTCGCAGTAGCATCTGAAGATTTACCAAAAACAGCAGAACGTTTCTTTATGGAATGGAAAGAACAACGCAAGCGAATTGAACAACTTGAGGCAGAAATCGTACGTCTTCGTACGTCTGGTGGAGGTAATGACTCAATATCCATCGATGGGGTTCGTATTGTCGTTATGGAAGTGGAAGGTAACCTCAAACAATTGACATCAATGCTGCAGGAGTTGACTCGAGATGCTGATCATCCAACTCTAGCCATTCTAGGTTCGAAGGAAGGTGGAGGTAAATTGATGGTCGCTTGCACAGAAAACTCAGTGGCAGCAGAACGTTACAATGCAGTAGACATCCTGCGTTCGATAATTCCTCATATCAAGGGAGGGGGCGGCGGCCGACCTACTATGGCACAAGGCGGTGGTTCGGATTCCAGTGGGCTCGATGCCGCTTTGCAAGCAGGAAAAGATCTTCTTCAATCTTGAAGTGATTCCAAAGCGATTCGATCAAATTCTGATACAGCACGATCGATTGCATCTTCCAATGAGAACCATGCAGCATCTGCAATTTCTCCCTCTTTCAATTTGAGATCCGAGATTGAACCGTTCCATCGCCCACAATATGTGAAACTCATGAACGAAACACCATCTCTGAAGAAAGAGCGTTGGGTAATGACAGGCGTTCTCTGATCTAGTTCTATTGTAATACCCAATTCTTCTTCAGTTTCCCGGATACATCCTTGGGCAGGTTCTTCGCTGTGGTTCATGTATCCACCTGGGAGACTCCAATGGCCTCTGAAAAATCCTCGTTCAACCTTTGCCATGAGAATTTGTTGTTGATCGTTTCGAATCATGACCTTTGAAACCAACCGGTGAATCGATCGATACACAGCTTCACGGGCAACTGGGTGCACTGCTCCATCCGATACGACTTTGTCTTTCCAAGTCCAATGTTCTGGCCACTCAATCAGAGGATTGCCGTGAATTACCTTGTATGTCATTCCTGAAAACTTGACATCAGTTTGTCGTTCTTCTTGATAGGGAATGCCCATTGATTGAATTTCGTTAACAGTAGGGAAACGCAATGATGAGTGGTTTTCATCTCGCCCCATGACACATTCTTTCGGACCATCGCCTTCGGCGTCGACCAGCAAAAGTTTCCCATCGTGTTCAAGATAAACAACTGTTAGTGGGTGCATGTGTTGCTCTCGGCGGTTGTCCCTCATGAAGGCTCGTCTTGTTGGAATGAGTTGAAGTAGGTCTTCGTCCTCGTCGATGTATGCAAGTTGAAGACATCCGACCCGAAGGCTGGGCTTGTACGTACCTTGTTGCAAACTTAGGAAAAGCAGTACTCATTGACCCTGTTTGGGACTATATATCACACTACGAATCTGTTCTTCAGAATCAAGACCTCGAACTGGTTGCATGCATTGCTACACATACGCATGCAGATCACATTACCGCATGTTTCACGCTATCTCAGCAACACCAAATTCCATTTTACATGTGGAAGGACACAGCATCTTTGGGTGTTACCGATTATGTTGATGAATCCACGGTTTTGAGGATTGCTGATGTTGAATTTACATTCCACCACGTCCCAGGACACACACAGGATTCGGTCATCATCTCCATCCCTGGACACATCTTCACCGGCGATTTCCTGTTTAACGGGTCTGCTGGAGTGGGTCGTGATGATTTGCCTAGTGGTCGTTTAGAGGAACATTGGAATTCGATTCAAGGCCTCTCAGGTTTATCCGATGATGTACTGGTTTGCAGTGGTCATGAGCCACCAGGGACTAAATTGCAGACACTTGGTTGGAATCGTGTCAACAACCCGATTTTGACCATGAGCTCGTTTGAGGAATTTGTCGAATGGCAAAACAAGACTGCCGAACAACTTGGTTCTGTATCGAAAATTAAAACTGCACTTCCAGCAAATATTTTTGCTGAAATTCCAGAGCATATTCCGTGGATGTCACAATAAGTGCAAACACCTTTGAAGTACGTTCTAGTCGTCGATTCATGGGCAAATTAGAACGTAAGAAAATCCAACTGGTTTTTTTCCTTCAATTGATGTTTTTGCTTTCCTTAACAACTCCGATGGTGCAAGGAACTAATCCTTATGGGAATCTCGACAAAATGGACGACGCTCTTGAATCGGCATTACAGACTGCGGGTGATGTCGAATCTTCTTTTGAGGTTATTTTTCAATTGAATTCGCCAGTAACAGATGACGATATCAACTTCATGAAGAATGTTGGTGCTACGTATTTGGATGATGCGAAATTGATCGATGGAGGCCTCATTGATGCATCACCTGACGTTATTCGTCAACTTTCTACTTGGGATCGAGTCGAATATCTCGAACTGAATCGTGAGTTGGATTTCTTTTATCTCCCTACGGAATGGGGTGGAGACCCTACCGACCCATCAATGATGATGCACGAGACGACACACGTTGTTCGAGCGACTGATGCTTGGCATCGGGCGATTATCGATGTGAATGGTAATGTCGAATTCGATATTGATAATGCATTCACAGAGTGGGATGGCGACGGGACGGCCATCGTTGATCTCGATACTGGTGTTGATGCTGGTCATCCGGATTTTGATTACCTCGAGCCATGGACTGGAGAGAAAGTTATCTATTCAGCAAAGTGGAATGGCGTTTGGACCGAAACTCGCAACTCCGACACTTCATCGGGTCACGGCACACACGTAGGTGGCACGATTGCAGGGAACGGAGACGCTTCATCAGGACGTCGTGCTGGTGTGGCGAAAGGGGGGCAATTGGTCGCCCTTGGTACAGGTGATGGTGCATCGATTTTTGCAGCAGAACAAGGACTCGAATGGACATATGAACATTCCATCCCATCTCAAAACCCATACCATATCCGTGTTGTATCAAACTCGTGGGGTACGGATGGGGATTATGACCCAAATGGTGCCATTGCAACCATTACAGATATGCTCACCTTTGACAACGGTGTCGCTGTTATCTTTGCAGCATCCAACTCAGGTGGTTCTGGTGGAGGAGGCGAATGCAGTGGCGACTTACGTACCAACGTCTATGCGAACACACCCTCCGCAATCTCTGTCGCAGCGTTAACGCATGATGGTACTCAAGTCACATCATTTTCCTCACGAGGATGTATGACTCAACAACACACATGGCCTGATGTGGGTGCTCCAGGTCGTGATATTTGGGCTACTGCTCCTCGAGGCACCGCCATTGATGCAAGTACTCGAACTCAAGGTGACTTGTACTACATGGCCATATCAGGTACTTCGATGGCTACACCTCACGTTGGTGGTATGGCTGGTGTCATTCTCGATATTGCTCCATCTCTGGGAGTAGCAGATTATCATCGAGAAGACCACGATGAAGGAAACAGTCTAGTCGGTGGAGAAGGAACTGCTTCCTATGGGCAGTTTGACGATTGGGACACAGCCAACTACTCCAGAGTGCATGAACTGGAACTGATCCTTGAACTCACTGCCCGCTATGAGGGGATGGAGAATTCCTGCGAGGATGGTAACGACGAAGATTCATGCAACGATATCCCCGCAGAATGTTATCGTTCAGCAACTGGCGAATGCCATGATTGGCGAGTCGGTCATGGTCTTACCGATGTCGACGCCGCCATGGCTCTGGCACGAACATTGCAACTGATGAGAGATCAAGATGGCGATGGCTTTGTCGATCATCCAGAATACACCGTTTGGGATGCATGGGCAATCTACGAATCAATGATGGTTGAATCTTCTATACCTGTCAATACAGATCGTGTGAGTCACAGTTGGAAAGGAGATTGGAATCATTTCAATAACGGAGCAAATGGGGCTGTTTACTATACAGAAGACTCCCATTATGTTTGGATTCCAAACGGAACTACTCAACTTGAAGCACGATTTGTTCCGACAGAATTTGACTTGGATACAGCTCAAGGTGGAGCATTACAATTGGAAATCGACCTTGGTGAAGATGGTAGCAACGATGCTCAAGGCTCGTGCAGTCGGGTCTCAGATGCATGGATTTGTGATCTCGATGTCGAATCCTCTCACTGGAACACTTGGGCCCATTTCGATGTGACAGGTCAAGCCTTCACTTTCTTTGGAATCATTAACGATCCTGAGTTCTTTGAATCAAGAATCCCATACACTGTTGACGTGACCTTGACACTTGATTTGAGTCAGCCCGTTGATATCTCGATCGAACAGCGTCCTGATTTCTATTCAGACCTTGACCCGGCGGCACCATCAGATGCTTACGATTCGGACTACGATGGAATGCTAACCTTCACTCGTCCTGTTTACGATCAGCAGGCTGTTGTTGCTCTCATTATGCCGAAAGAGACGATGTCTGATGATTCGGACGATGGATTCTTCTCAGCCCTTGGGAGTCTCTTCTCCAATTACTTTGGTGCAGCGAGTTTCTTCTCCCTGTTCGTTCTATTCTGTGCGGTTGGAATTGGATACATGGTCCGTTCATCACGAATTGATGAACCAAAAATGTTGATTCCATCTTTAGTTGATGCTGAATTACTTGAAGATTAAAGTGGATTTTGTGGCGCCTCTTTAGGAGTGCTACTCGGCATTGAGTCAAGATCTTCGAAGGTGAGTTGTCCCGTATGAATCTCTTCAATTTCCTGCAATCGCTCAGCCATTGGCTTTCGTACAATAAATTCGATACGCCCTTTGCTTCGGGTTAAATCATAGGATAGAGGGTCAAGAGTTTCAATGACTTGTTGTTCGAATGAACGTTGTACCTTTCTCCCTCTCCACGATGAGTAGCCCCATTGGTAAGCAATTCCTACAATTGCTGCACCGTAGAGAATCGCAAGGAAGGAGGTGGCAAACAACGCTGCATTGCCTCCCCGTGCTTCTTCAAGTACATCTCTTCCCAACAGGAAAATTAAACCAACACCAACCAATGGTTTGAGGAGTGATTCGACCCACTGGTCAATGGGTATTAGTCTCCCTTTCGAAGGATCGACAAAAACCAAATCTGTTTCAAACGCTGTTGATAGAACACCTACGAGAGCCAATAAAGCAATGTAAAGGAGCGATGATAGAATGACTTCTGTTCCGAAGTTGTCCAATTTGAAAATCCAGTGGACGATGAGATATGCAAACAATCCGAGGAAAACACCACGTGGAACCTTGTGAAAATGTTCAATGTGTTGCGAAAATTCGGTGTAATTACGCTCTTTGGCAGGACTTCCTCGATGAGCTTGTGGAATGTGAATAATTTGCCAATGCATAGTGCGCTCGATGAAACTCATGATTTTGATGAGAATGCGTTGGCGTATCAAAAGGAATTCGACCAAAAGAATTACAGGAAGTCCAACAATCATAACCGGCAACGCCACAATGAAGGCCAATGGGAAGATGATGAGTGCTGGCAAAATCAAGAAGTGGGAAATTGAAAGTGGGTTAAGGATATCAGCTTCAATCAATCGTTGCCTTGATGGTGTGATGCGAAGACTTCGAGCAACATCGTTGAGAGAGTTTCGGTAACTTTCCAATTGCCTTCCCGAATCGATAATTTGCCTTACCGTTGTTTTGTACTCTGATTCTTCATGGCTTGCACCGATCCAAAATTGCCAAATAAATCGTAATGGAATTGCCGTCAAAACAGGTACGGCAAGAATACCAAGTGCCCAGACAAGGGACTGAATGTCGACTTCAGTAGCCATGGGCTCACCAGTTCATCCGACATTTACCCTTCCTATCAATCCATTGTGAATATCATAGTGGAAACCCAATGTTCTAACACCTGTTTGTTTACCTTCATCCATGCGAAGAGTTGCTGTTACAGACGGTATGGCTGAAGAGGCGGTAAAAAAACTCGAGAATGCGGGTTGTGAAGTCGTTCAACAATTCATCGAACATGATGTTCTCGTTTCGGGCGCGCTTGGGGAATTCGATGCTGTCATCGTTCGTAGTGCCACGAAAATCACGTCGGAAATGCTCGATGCGAGTCTACCTCGTCTCAAGGTTGTTGCTCGTGCAGGTGTTGGTGTCGACAACATCGACATCGAGGCTGCTTCTCGGCATGGAATCCCTGTTGTCAATGCGCCTCGGGCAAGTACGCAAAGTGTGGTTGAATTGACGATTGCACATTTACTTGGATCACTTCGTTTTATTCCTCGAGCTGATCGCTCCCTGAGGTCAGGAGAATGGGCAAAGAAGGAACTCAAGGGGACTGAACTGTATGGCAAACGACTGGGATTGATTGGTTTTGGTCGTATTGCACAAGGTGTGGCTAAAGTTGCTCAAGCCTTTGGCATGGATGTCCATTCCTACGATCCATATCTTCCACATTCCGTTGCAAAAAAGGTAGGTGTAACCATGCACAAGAATGTCGATAACCTCTTCAAAACATGCACCCATATTTCCGTACATTGCAATTTGACGGACGAAACACATCATCTCATCAACACCAAGCGAATTGGCATGATGCCAGATGTAGACCCTTACAACCTCAAGTGTGGCAATCACATTGTCAACTGTGCCAGAGGAGGGATTGTTGATGAGGATGCAGCGTTAACAGCCTTGCAATCAGGTCAACTTTCTTCACTCGCTCTCGATGTTTTCGAGCATGAACCTGTTGATTCATCATCACCTCTTCTCCAACATCAAAATTTCCACGGAACGCCTCATATCGGTGCAGCAACAATCGAAGCTCAACGTCGTGTTGGGTTGGACATTGTCGATGCAGTCCTCACCGTTCTTGACGGTGGAATCGCTGAAACGACGGTGAACCGAAGCAACCTTGGCTGACCATTTTCACTTTTCGGAAGGGGTTCTCAGAAGTCTTGCTTATGGTTTGCTGATGAACGTATATGGGCAGAACAGTACCGACATGGCGGGGACGAGTGGAACAAGAAATCGAGGCTCTTGTACCGTATAGGAGAGCACTTTCATCCGCAGATCGAAGTCGTTTTGATGCAATGCTTCACGATGTTCGAATACGTCGTGCCGCAGGTGGCATGTTGCCTGCACAAGAAGCCTGGAAGCCCATGCTTTTGTCGATGCTTCTTGGTGCTCAGGAGCGTATTCAGTCACTTGAACAGCAAGTTTCGCTTCTTCAGGAGCAACTATTTTCACTGGGTGGAGACGATGACCGATGAGGTCATCGGTTGGATTTTGGACACACATCTTTGTTCAAAGCAGCAGGATCTTCTTGTCTGGATTGTTACTGAACATGGCCCTGTCGTTTCAGTTCGTGAACCATGGCATCCAGTTGTTCATGTGGCAGGGGCTGCTCTTGATCTGAAGAACTTGGTCGATTGGTTATGGCAACCTGAGTTGCGTCTGCGATTTGGCCTCCAGTCTTATGCATTTGAAACAAAGCGAACAGAATTGGGTTCGCAAGATGAGAGGCGCATGCTTGCTCTCACGCTCCATTCCTGTGAAACAATCCGTTCGTTAGCAGAGCACATCGATGCCCGTGGTGAACATGTGCGATTCACGCTTTATTCGGTAGACTTGTTGCCTGAGCAACAATTCCTTACCTCAAAGCGTTTGACAATTGGTTCTCCAGTCCGTTTTGACAACAATCATTTATCGCTTTTGGAGCACGATGTCGAGCGAAGGGAATGGCGCTGTTGCAGGTTTGAAGTTGTCCTTGACCAATCATCAGGGCAGCCGTATGAAGTCATTCTTACGCCTTGCAGTACCTCGGGTGATCTCATCGCACCCTCGACGAGTATTCTTCTTGAACAACCGAATGATGTATCTTCCATAGAAGAATGGTTTCATCGATTTGACCCGGACATTGTCCTCTCCATCCGAGGCAATACAACGTGCTTCCCTGCTCTTTTGACATATCTCGAAACAAAGGGACAGACATTGCATCTCGGTAGAAATCAATCAGAATTGCGTCAACTTGGTCGGACTCGAATTCTTTCATCCTATGGGCAAGTGCTTCGCAGCGATCCACAATTCCCTCTTGAGGGACGAATTCATATCGATCTATCAGCGAGTTTCATGTTTCGGGAAGGTGGCTTGGATGGGCTGTATGAACTCGCAAGTGTTTCATCCACTCGAATCAGTGATGCTTCGCGAAAGTCACCAGGATCGGTCATTAGTGCAATACAATATCGAGTTGCTATGGAAGACGGTATCCTTGTCCCTTGGAAAAAGACCCGTCCTGAAGACACAAAATCTGCTTGGGACTTGCTCCAATCCGATCGTGGTGGGCTTTACCTCGACAGTAAGCCAGGTGTTTACTCAAATGTGATTGAACTCGATTTTGCTAGCCTTTTCCCAAGTATTATTGCTACACGGAACATTTCACCTGAAACACTGAATTGCAGTTGTTGCCAACCGATTGCCAACAACAAGCCGTTACCGCTTCATCCAGGTGAAGCAAAAAAAAGATTTCACTTGCAACAATGGAAATCTGCAAGTCTTGTGTTTCCCCAACAGAGTACAACAGCGTTCCAAGTTCCTGAATTATCAACACACACATGTGGACGAGTGCATGGCTTTCTTGGTCGTGTAGTTGCACCTCTCATCGAACGCCGACGACAATTAAAACAGCAGATTGTGGCCAAAGGAGATTCTTTCGACCGTCAACAAAATGCTCTCAAGTGGCTTCTTGTCACCTGTTTTGGTTACACGGGTTACCGCAATGCACGTTTCGGTCGAATTGAAGCACATGAAGCAATTTGTGCTTGGGCTCGTGAACTCCTCTTGCAGACAATCGATTCTGCTCAAGAACGTGGATGGGAGGTTTTGCATGCAATCGTTGATTCAATTTGGATTCGAGATGTTGCTGGAAGGTCTCTACAAGAGCAACATCATTCAGCACTTGAGTTAGCTGAACATGTCCACGCAACGACGGGGATTCCTCTTGAGTATGAAGCTACATATCGCTGTATTGCGTTTGTTCCAAGCAGAATGCACAGTGGAGGCTCGTTGACAAAGTATTGGGCATATGGGGCGAATGGAATCAAAGTACGTGGGCTTGAGTTGCGCCAACATTCAACCTGTCCATGGATTGTTCGGCTACAAGAACAAGCCTTGGATTTACTTTCAACGTCTGATGATTTGGTCGATGGAATTCCAAGTTATCGAGTCCAGTGTGAAGTTCAATCCCTACTCATCGATGCGATACAACGATTGGAGCATCATCAATTGTTGCCAGAAGATCTCATCATCACACAACGCATCTCACGTAAGCCAACGCGACATTCCTCGCAAACAGTTGCAGCTTTAGCCTTTCAACGTTCGGAACGGCTTGGATTCACTCCTGAATTGGCATCGAAAGTTCGCTTTGTAATCTGCTTAAAGAATACGAATAATCCACTTGAACGTATCCTCCTCGCTCATGAATGTGAAACACTGAAACACCCGATTCGGAACATTGACGTTGGCCATTATCGCCAGTTAGCAATCCGTGCAGTATGGGCGATTCTCGCACCCTTTGGTTGGAGTGAGGAAGACTTGCTTGAAACCAACATCACACGTTTGGATCAATGGATGTGAATTCCAATGAACGTTGTTGTTGGTCTCTTACAACCGAAGTATGCAATTCGATAAAGATTCGATTCTTTTCGTCAAGAAAGCGTAGTTTTCTCCTTTTTCGATCCACCCACACGCCCCTCAATCGTTGGGCAATGTATGGCTTCATGGTATGTTTGAGCTGTTGATGCAAAGGCGAAGCAGTCTCACCATCGAGCACTACAACTGGACAGATGTGTGAGAGTTCTTCCAATGCATCCATGCAATGTCGCAAAATCGAACGTGCTTCAAATCTCTTGATTTGGTCATCGAGGAACATTGCCAACATTCCATCGATGACAACCATGGATGCTTTGGTTAATGTCACTTCATGTCGCACTCTCCGAATAAGGACATGAAGTTGATGCAGTGTGAATCCTCGGCCAATATACAATCGGCGCAAGCCCTCTTCAAGGTTGCAATTCAGTGAACGCATCACTGGGAAAAACCCGCTTGGATCAAACCTGTGTCCTCCATCAATCCAGTGAACGGCATGATCTTGTGAAAGCAGAACTGCAGTCCAGTGTTGAACAACAAAACGAATTTCCTTTCCATAAAAGCCGGGGCCTTCGAGTAGGGTGATTCCCGTCGAAGGAATCTTCAATGCTGTGTTCGTCTTTCTTGCAGGAAGCATCATCTCACCAAGTGTTGCCAATCATTGAAGTCAAACCTCAGTGTTTTTGCAGGGGGTAATGAAAAAGTGAAGGATGAATTTCAAACACTGTCGCCAAGTGTATCATCATGTGCGCAAGGACCGAATTCTCATCCATTGCGACCTCGATGCTTTTTTTGCATCTGTGGAAATCCTTCACCACGGATTTCCTGATGATGAACCCTTGATTATTGGCTCCGATCCGATGCAGGGTCGCGGCAGAGGAATTGTTTCGACATGCAATTATGCAGCTCGGAAATATGGTGTTCGTTCTGCAATGCCAATCTCTGAAGCATGGAGGCGATGCCCAGGTCATCCATTTGGTCCAGCACGCTTCATCCGTGGAACTCGATCTCTCTACTCAATGGCCTCGCGTCGAGTGATGAGAGTTCTACGAAAGGATTCGGATAAGTTTGAACAAGCGAGTATTGATGAGGCATACTTGGATGTAACCGAAGTTGTAGGTGGCGATTGGGACGAAGCAATGGCTCTTGCACGGCGTTTGCAACGATCCATCCATGAGACCGTTGGCCTCACCGCATCATTTGGAATCGGGCCGACTCGAATAATTGCAAAAATGTCCTCAGAAGTAAACAAACCAAATGGAATACACAGAGTGCTACCCGATGAAGTGTCTGAATTTTTTGATTCAAGATCTGTGAGGGAAGTTCCTGGAATCGGTCCGAAAACAGCCAATATTCTTTCTGAATGGGGGATTACGACAATGGATGACGCAGTTGAATTAGGAGAACTGGCATTGGCAAGAATGACTTCCGATCGGTTCGCTTCATGGCTTGTACGAGTGGTTGATGGTTCAACATCAAATGTTGTCAGCCCATTGCGGTCTCGACGTTCAGTTGGGAAAGAGCGAACGTTCTCAATCGATCAGGATGATCATGAGCATGTACTCAACATTCTCGAGCAACTGACACATGGTGTCCTGGAAAAGGCTCGAACTGAAGGAATTGCAGGTCGGCTCGCAGAAGTCAAAATCCGATATACTGGATTTGAAACACATACGCATGGACGCTCCATTCCCGTTGCGATGGATGATACCGAAGTCTTCTTGCGTCAGGTCCGAAGATTGTTTGCTGAAAACGTACACCAAGAGGAAAAGGTTCGATTGGTAGGCTTTCGCCTTGGCCAACTCGAAGAGTTGGAAACGAGGCAAACAACGCTGTACTTTCCGGATGAGTCAGAGTAGTTTGTGCATTCGAGTGAGTGTTTGACGGAACCCTTCCAAAGATTCGGGGATTTCGATGCCTTCGATCTCAGCATTCAACGAAAGTCCGTTTTCCTTCTTTGTCTTCCAAACTTCACTGTTGAACGCTTCAATGTCAGATGTAATGGCATTCAAATTGTTCTGGACTTCAGGTAGGGTAGGGAATGCATCTACATCGACAGAACTTTTTCCGTACAGTGTCATCGAGATGTGATGGCAGAAGAATGGGCATATGGGGCTAAATGCAGCCAAGAATTTGCGAAGGATTTGGTGGATGGTCCAAGCAGCGTGTTCATCCCCGTCGTAAAGTCTCGATTTCGCCATTTCAAGCCAGTGCGATGGAAGAACGCCTGTTCCGAAGGTTTTGAGAGCCTGTGTTGCAGTATAGATGTCGAGATTTTTCCAAGCATCTTCAACAGACATCATCATTGATGCGAATTCAGATTGAATCCACTGATCCTCAATTGGATACGATGTTGAAGGTTCTTCATCAGGACATTCGAATTGGCTTGCAAAGCGTGCTACATTGAAAATTTTGGTCAATACGCCGAAATATTTTGATTCAATTTCTTCGGGATTGATGTGGAAATCATCTCCAACCTGTGCTTCACATGCTTTCCATAATCGGAAACATTCGCTTCCAATTTTGTTGGCTTTTAGGCTTACAGACCCGTCGGGGCCACGAACTTTCCATGAACCTGTGCGACCACCTGCCCCGCATTCAAGAACACTGTCAGCATCAATTCCATTACCAAGGGATTTGGACATTTTACGACCCCAAGGATCCATTCCCAAACCATCAATCCATACGTGCTTGAATCCAGGTTTATCGAGGAGCAAGGCTGATTTGAGTAGTGTGTAATACAGCCAAGTGCGTACAATCTCCTTTCCTTGTGGTCTCAAAGCTGTAGGGAATGCTCGTTCAAAGACATCCGGATGATTGAGGTATCCGCTGACGAAGAGATTTGAGTTGGATGAATCCATCCATGTGTCGAATACTTTCTCTTCACCACGTATCTCGCCCAAACTGTCGTGCAATTCTTCGTATGAACCGACATCTTCTCGGGTTTCTCGTTGCAAGACTCTTGATCCATCCGGAGGTGAATCCTTCCATGGTTGTACATATGTCCCAGCCGGTGGGACAATAATATGCGATTCATCTTCTGAATACCAAATTGGAATTTCAGTGTGATACCATCGTCGTCTCGAGATGGGCCAATCTATGC
>JACETE010000089.1 GCA_013911465.1 Candidatus Poseidoniales archaeon | reverse complement strand
CGTTAACTCAGGCCATGAACGAATCTGAATCTGAAGGCTATGTCCTTGATCGAGGCCAACTGAGCGCAGAATTACTTCGCTTGGACAAGGATAGTTTATCGAAGTCAATTCCGTTTATTCTCGGCATTCTTTTGTTCATTAGTGGCCTTGTTATTGCTGTTTCACTCGACCGTTTGATTCGAACACAATCGCGTGAAATCGCGGTCTTGAGGACCATTGGCGCATCGACCAGTGATGTCATGTTTGGTTATCTCTTGGTACCGATTGTTCTAGGTCTACCCGGCGTTCTTCTTGGAATTCTTCTCGGCATATCCTCGATCGGTTCCAGCGCTTTCACGTCGTTCTACTTCTCGTTCCTTGGCATTCCCGTCGTTAATACTCATCATTACCTTGACATCATTGCCACAATATCGCTCTCAGCTCTCTTTGTTACCTTCTTGTTCGGTATTCGTCCTGCTTGGAAGGCTGCACGTTTGCAACCGCTCGACATTCTTGGCCAGGGTTCGGACAAGAAGCCCAATCCTCTCCTTACCCGAATCACGTCTGCGCTACCTCCAGGCATTGGCCTTGGTTTGCGCTCGACCTTCAGGAAACCTGCTCGCTTGCTTGCAACGTTGCTTGCATTGTCTCTAGCAATGGTCATTCTTGGCGGCAATATGATGTTCATTTCAGGATTTACCGGTGCATTTTCTGAGGCAACAGATGCTCAAGAAAATTGGGAATACCAGATTGCTGCTTTCCCTTCAGGCTTGGAGAACATTACCACATGGGCTGAAGACAACACAACAGCATTCGAGTTAACCTTGGTCGCACAGGCAACCATCTCCGGAACGACCAAGGGAATCGATCTCAAAGGGAACGATGTTCTTTCCGAACGTGATGATGCGTTGCATCGACTAAATCTGCTTGAAGGGTCTCTTCCTGTTGCAGGCCAATCGCCAATACAAGGGATTCTTGATGAAGGATCATCGGAACTCGAAGATTACAACATTGGCGACCTCATTTCTATCAACTTTGAAGGTGAACAACACGACATTGAAATTGTTGGAATCGCTAGGGAGTTAAGCCGTTCGATTTACATGCATCGAGGAGATGTACAGCCCATCGTTGGCGAGGAAGCAAACGGTGTCCTGCTCATTACCTCGCCAGGAGCAGATATTGAGGACATTCGATTTTCGACGATTTCAATCGTTGAGAAAGAAACAATGGTGGCAACATTCGAGGAACTTATTGAACAACAAAAAGCCGTTATGCAATCCATTTACGTGTTAGGAGCATTGATGGCCATTGCAATTCTCTTCAACACACTTCTCATCAATCTCAGTGAACGTGATGCTGAACTTGCCACTCTACGAGTACTTGGAGCGAGTCGAACACGTCTCGCCATCATTCTCACTGTTGAACACATGTTCATTGGCCTTGTTGGAGGTCTTGCTGGAGCCCTTGCCAGTGTTGGGTTCTACACAGGTGTTGCCAGCGTTTCATCAACCTGGGTGTTCCATATTCCTGTGGTCATTGACTACACGGTCTTTTCACAAATCATTGGGTTTGTTTTGTTTGCTGCATTGTTGACAACACCAGTTGGCGTGTATCGAATTGGACGCATGAATTTGCTTGAAGTTGTTGCTCGACATGAGCGGTGAAGGTGTTCGAAATCAAGAGAGGGGTGTTCGCATTAAACATTTCAAGAGAAGAATGACCGTGACGATTATCTTCACGATCATGTTTTTCCTGGTGTTCAACACAGGCGAAACTTGGGAAAGAGTCAATGTCGATACCTTTGAACAGTCAATTGAGGACAACCCAGATGCATTTCTCCTCGATGTCCGGACTCAAGCCGAATGGGAACAAGACGGACATCTCGAAGGAGCCGTGCTTATCCCTCATTCTAGCCTTGAAGTTCGTGCGGATGAATTGCCTGAAGACAAGGATGAGCTGATTCATCTGTACTGTCGGAGTGGAAATCGTTCAGTCGATGCTGCCAACACACTGATCGACCTTGGATACACAAACATTGTCGAACTCAAGACGGGGATCAATGGATGGAAAGAAGCCAACAAGCCTGTATTGTACGGCGAGTAAAACGCTTTTCCTCCGGAAAATGGGGTTAAAAAAATAGGCTCATACAAGCCTATTTGTTATTTTTTAGTTCAGCATTAGAAAATCAAAACTAAATACTATACAACATTGGTACGGCCATGAAGCCCAACAGCAACGAAGCAAAATGCCCTGTCATGCACGGTGGCGGAATGACACACTCGACCTCAGACATGCGCTCCAACCAAGATTGGTGGCCAAAAAACCTGAACCTGAACATCCTCCATCAGCACGATGTCAAATCCAGCCCTATGGGGCCTGATTTTGATTACGCTAAAGCATTCAAGAGTCTCGATTACGAGAGCCTCAAGAAAGACCTCCACGTATTGATGACAGACAGTCAAGACTGGTGGCCTGCTGACTACGGTCACTACGGGCCATTCTTCATTCGAATGACATGGCACGCTGCTGGAACCTACCGTACCGGCGATGGCCGTGGCGGTGGAGGAACTGGAGCACAGCGATTCGCACCTCTGAACAGCTGGCCAGACAACGGCAATCTCGACAAAGCTCGACGTTTGCTATGGCCAATCAAGCAGAAGTACGGCAATGCCATCAGTTGGGCTGACTTGCTCATCCTCACCGGTCAAATCGCTATCGAATCCATGGGCGGACCTGTCCTCGGTTTCGGTGGTGGCCGACCTGACATTTGGCATCCTGAAGATGACATCTATTGGGGTAGTGAAGACGAATGGCTCGGAGACGACCGATACGGCGACACACGTCAAGATCTCGAGAACCCTCTCGCTGCAGTCCAAATGGGTCTCATTTACGTGAATCCACAAGGACCGAACGCAAATCCTGACCCGCTTCTCAGCGCTCAAGACATTCGTGAAACATTCAGCCGAATGGCCATGAACGACGAAGAAACTGTTGCACTGACCGCAGGTGGCCACACCTTCGGAAAGGCACACGGTGCAGGCCCAGAAGACCACAAAGGACCAGAACCAGAAGGCGCTTCACTCGAAGAGCAAGGACTCGGTTGGACCAGCGACTACAAGTCGGGCGTTGGCCGAGACACCATCACCAGTGGTATTGAGGGTGCATGGACTGCAAACCCAATCCAGTGGGACAACGGTTACTTTGACATGCTCTTCAAGTACGACGATACATGGGAATTGACCAAGAGTCCTGCAGGCGCTCACCAGTGGACACCATCCAATCAAGAAGAGGTTGACATGGCTCCTGATGCAGAAGACGCGTCCATCAAGGTTCCAACCATGATGACAACAGCAGACATGGCTATGATTCGTGATCCTGAATACCGCAAGATTTCCAAGCATTTCCACGAGAACCCAGAAGCCTTTGCAGATGCATTCTCTCGTGCTTGGTTCAAGCTTCTCCATCGAGACATGGGGCCAAAGGTACGCTACCTTGGACCTGATGTTCCTGATGAAGACTTCATCTGGCAAGACCCAGTATCTGCTGGATCGACTTCCTACGATGTTGCTGCACTCAAGAACGCCATCATGTCCAGTGGGCTCTCTATCACAGAGATGGTCGAAACAGCATGGGCAAGTGCATCCACCTTCCGTGGCTCTGACAAGCGTGGTGGCGCCAATGGCGCACGTATTCGTTTGGCACCCCAAAAGGACTGGGAAGGCAACAAGCCAGCACAACTTGCAAAGGTTCTGTCAACACTTGAACCTCTAGCAGCGGCTCACGGTGCAAGCATCGCTGACACAATCGTACTTGCAGGAAACGTCGGAATCGAAATGGCATCGGGTGTTGAAGTTCCATTCGCACCTGGCCGTGGTGATGCAAGCGAAGAGCAAACCGATGCTGCATCATTCAGCTACTTTGAACCCGTATCCTGTGGTTTCCGCAACTACCTCAAGCAGAACTATGCAGTTATGCCAGAAGAAATGATGCTCGATAAGGCTCAACTTCTCGGGCTAAGTGCACCAGAAATGACTGTTCTTGTTGGTGGAATGCGATCCCTTGGTGTAAGTTCGGACGATCGCGGATTGTGGAGTGCAGGTGACAAACTCGACGCTTCGTTCTTCTCGACACTCCTCGACATGAACGTCGCTTGGACTGCAACAGGTAGCAACAGTTACGTTGCACGTGACCGCAAGACAGGTGCCGATGTTCGTACAGCAACTCGTTACGATCTCGTCTTTGGAAGCAATTCCCAACTCCGTGCAATTGCTGAAGTCTATGCTCAAAACGACAACCACGACAAGTTCGTAGGCGACTTCATCACAGCATGGAACAAGGTCATGAACGCAGACCGATTTGATCTATGAAAGGACTCAACTCGAATCTGATTGGCGTATTGATGTGGATGGGTCATCCATCCACACCACACTCGCTATGTTGTTGAATTAATTTTTAATAGAATACTTGTGTATTCACAACTGAGTGAGCATCGACTGCTCAGAATTGTAGTGCGTGATGAACAGTGTCAATCTTCATCAATAACGAAGCGAAAGAAAACCTCAAGGATTATTGGTTCGGATTAGGGGTTCCAATACTCATTGGTTGGGGAACTTCTCTAACTTCACTGATGATTGCGATTCGATACGATTCCTCGTTTGACGAATATCGTCTAGTAGAATATTTCGTGATTACATTTTGGATCAGCGGACACCTGCTCATTTGGCCGTTCTTGGGATACCGTTTCTTCAAACGTGCGAATAAACTCGGGAATGTGCCTCGAGAAAAAGGAGCACGATTTTCAATCATCTTGTACCTCTTTTGGATCGCTCTGTTACTCCTAGGAACGATAATGTCGATTATGGAGGATGTCTAAGAATGTCTTCCAACGAACATGGAATGGTCGAAGAAAAAGCATTCACGCCGTGTTCTTCTTGCAACAAAACGCTCACATATCCTTTGACCTATTCTGGAAGATTACGTTGCCCAGTATGTGGTCAATTCCAAGTGATCAAGCCTGTCGTTGAAGAAGAAGAGGTCTTAGGAATTGACCTGTACACAGACCGGAGGTTTTGGATGGGTTTAGCAGTTCCAATATTGGCTCCATTACTGACCTGGCTTGCACTCTTAACTGAGATTCATCAGCCTACATCCCCTGATATAGCGGGTTTGATTTACTTCATGTGTTCACTCTGCATGTGGCCAATCATTGGTTTTGTAATAGCTACCAGAAGAGGAACCTTTGTCATAAGTTTCCGAAAAGGAGCACGTATCTCTGCAATTGTTGCATTGGTGATCGCAAGCTTGTATTGGCTATTTGCCCTCAGTTTATTCAGTAGCGGTATCACCAACTGATTGATTCTAACCAACGAATTGATTGACAGAAAAGAATTCTCATTCTTCAAGAGCAGTCCTTGTATGCACATGCATGTACAAGGGTACCCTCTGATTGTTCTTCTGCTCCTGTTTATTAACCGACGGTCGAATTCAGTATTTATGGAGGTGAAATAAATATGGATTGGAAAAAATTAGGCTTCGGAGCAAGCCTTGTCTCTATTCTTGGGAGCATTGCAATTTACTTTGCTCATGACGAAAACTTAGGAATTTTTGTTGGGCTTTGGGCCTCAGCACTGCTTCTCTTGAGTGATCGTTTGGCTGAGATGCAAGCAGAATGAATAGAAAAGAAACTCAGAAAATAGTTTCTTTCTCAACTCACTCTTCTTCAAACTGATGCGTAAAGCGTTCATGAAGGATCATGCCGACTCCAATCAAGAGGAGAATCGGTAACATCCATCCAACAATGGCACTTGTTTTGAAGAACCATGGATTATGT
>JACETE010000088.1 GCA_013911465.1 Candidatus Poseidoniales archaeon | reverse complement strand
CTTCTTGGCCAGCATGAATCCTGCGGCGTACGCTTTCTTGAATTGTAACGTAGCCTTTGTCACTTAATCCATGACCTGCTCCCGTAGCAACCGCTTGGTCGTTCCAATCACACGCATTCATGATTTGTTCAAGCGTATGCACACTCGAGGGAGATGAGAGCATAGCACGGAGCATACGACGCTCAGGATTTGTTAGGTCAATCCTGTCGGTCATGAAGTTCCGAAGCCCCCACAAGGTTTCAATTCACCGCCGAGGAATGGCGTTAACCATCAACTACCGTCACGATCGAACTGGGACAAAAGAGAATTGAGTTCACGTTGACGCTCTTCAAGTGCGGCTCGATCCTTCTTTGAAAGTTCAGCATCCTTGAGTTGGACACTAATTTCTTCGAGTTCGCTACGGGCGTTCATTCGAGATTCATCGAGTTTCTTGCGCTCTTGAACCATCTTTCGCTTTGCTGTACGTTGCTTGGTAACCTCTGCTTGCTCGTAGACGCTATCGGACAATTCAACGGAAGTTGGGAATGGAATGTTGATGTTTTCCTTACCAAATCGCTCATCGATATTGCGCAGTAGCCAATCTCGAGCTACATACTCGTCACTGTAGTCTTCAACCCAGGTGTAGACACGGAAGATCTTAGCGAAATCAGCGAGTTCGTGCAGCAGAATCCGTGGCTCCGGCTTATCGATGACGTATGGACATTCCTTGGCAAGTTGAAGGAGTGTGTACTTGACGTGATCGATGTCCTCTCGATAGTCAACACCAATGTCGAGAACAATTGAGATGCGGCGGGCAATACCATCGCCTCCACCTCGAGCATGATTTACGATCGTCGATTGCACTAGCGTGTTGTTTGGTATGACAACAAGACGCTCATCACGGTCGAGAACCTTCGTCGATAGAATTCCGACTGAAACAACCGAACCCCATGTGTCGTCAACCTCAATTCGATCACCGACTTCAAACGGACGGTCGATCGAAAGTAGAAACGAGTTAACGATGTTTCCGAGTGTCTGCTGTACTGCCAAACCAATAATGAGCGAGAAAACTGCAAGCGAGGCTAGAATTCCCAAGAGCTCGATTCCGAGTTGATTGAGTGCAAAGTACAAACCAGCGAACCAGACGACCGTGCGAAGGAAAAATACGATGATAGAGTTGCTACCAGATACGGTAACGCTTCCTTGAGCGCTGAACTGATCCATGAGCACAGGAATGAGATGCTTGATTGAGACGCTCAGAATCGATGCGCTTAGTATGATGTAAAATGCAGCAAAAACAGGCTCAGTGGCATCGAAGGTGGAACTTGAGGTTCCCATAATCCAACGTATTGTCAACTGAGAGCTAACGGCCAAAATGAGTGCGTACGTTCGATTCGCGAGAGGGCGGTGCAAGTGATCGTCCCAATCAGCATCCGTGGATGTAACGAATTTCCACCAAGGACGAATAACGGCATACTTTGCCAAAAAGAGTGCTACGAGCGTCAAAAGAACTGCAATCCCAAGACGGAAGTAGTCATTGAGAGCATTGATTTCATCAAGATACTGCTGATAGTCCATGGGAAGCCTCAATTGAATTCCGGAAAAACCGCATATAAAAGGATACCACCTGAACCACCGAACGTAAGGGTTCAATGAAAGAGGTTCAAATTGAGGATTTGTATGAATAAAATACAGACAACATCAAAGAGTAATTCCAAGTCGGTGTGCCATGGAACACCGATATTCCCTCAACATCATCAACTCATCTTTCCTGGTCGGAATGCCTTTACTCGCAGTGGTTACAGTCGTATTTTATTCGCTTGAATACGGTATTTCGTGGGCGGAACCAATCATCTTCGTTGGATTCTATTTGGCCAGTGGACTTTCCATCACGGCGGGATATCACCGCTTGTTTAGCCATCGAACGCACAAGGCAGCATGGCCCATGCGGTTGTTTTACGCACTGTTCGGAGCTGCTGCATTCCAGAACTCAGCCATCAAATGGTGCAGCGACCACCGACGACACCATCTCAAGACCGACGAAGAGGAAGACCCTTACACGGTCAAGAAAGGATTCATGTGGGCGCACATGGGATGGGTTATGGTCGATCAAGGAGAAGAAATCGTTGAGCATGTTGAAGATTTGCAAGCCGATAAAATCCTCGCATGGCAAGACCGGAATATTTTCCTCATCGGATTCCTCGTTGGAATTGTTCTTCCTGGAGTGGTTGGATTCCTCGCTCTCGGAGGAGTACACGGTTTCCTCGGCGGCATGATTTACGGAGGATTCCTTCGAGTCGTCATCGTCCACCATGCAACCTTCCTCATCAACTCTGCAGCACACACATGGGGTACACAACCGTATTCGACAGCAAACACATCACGAGATTCCCCGTTGCTCTCGTTCTTCACCTTTGGAGAAGGCTACCACAACTTCCACCACACGTTCCAAGCGGATTACCGAAACGGACACAAGTGGTACCACTGGGATCCATCAAAATGGTGGATTAAGGTGGCATCATGGTTTGGAATGACCAAAGATTTGCATCGAATCCCACCCAAGTCAATTGAATCACAACGCATGAAAACAGCCTTTGAGACGAATACAGAAGGAGAACAGGTTTCCCTCGAATTGCAAGACAAACTCTCTCAATGCGTTCAACAACTGCGCAAAGGATTCTCAGAATTGATGAAGCGACGCGATGAATACAAGGTTGCCAAGTCCGAGCGAAAGAAGGAATCGAAAGAAGCATGGAAGCGACGAAAGGAAGCGCACAAGGCTCGTATTCGAGAATGCAAAGCACGCATTGCTCAAGCCCGACTCGATTTCCAAGCAATCATGCAATCGATTAAACTGAACGGCCAAGCTGTATCAGCAGTTGCCTAATGTCCATCAGAACAACGGTTGAAGTTCACCATCTGCAACATACAGACTTGGTCCGCTTGCGAGATAATAAACAGCTCCTCGACCATCCCTTGAATCGGATGCTGTAGCGTTTGGATTGGTTGCACAGTCACCTGTGCATCCGTCTGCAAAAGCAACATAGACACGCCCTTGACGATCGATGTGAAGATCATTGAAGTCGAGCAGGTTTCGGTTTGAACCACCGATGTCTCGACAATCGCCAGAATTCAAACAGATGGAACCAACTTGAACAGGGTCATCTGTCACCCGATAGGTATGGAAAGTTGGATTCTCATCCAATGCATTGAGGCTGTAGGTGATGTAAAGGTGATAGGTTGCATTGTTCGGAGCATAGTGTGCGTTTCCATTCCAAGGATTTCCATCGAGATCGGATTCGTTCAACATTTCTGTATTTTCACTTCCCAAATAGGTAATCGCAATTCGGCCAGGATCACCCGCATCGGTTTGGGGGAACACTGTTGAGATTACACCTGCAGGTGAGATTCGAATGCTTTCTTGTTCCCATGTCTCGCCTGAGTCCATTGAACGGGACATGTAGATGCCTTCATCAGCTCCTGTCCAAACGTGGTATGCATTCGAATCTGTGTCGGCAGAGACTTCAGAATTTTTCCGAGGGTTTGGCGTACTTACATCCTCACCCATTGACCGCTCAAACCATGAAAATCCGTTATCCTTGGAAACGATAACCGTTGGGGTGGCAACACGGGGTGTAACATAGACTGTGCCATCAGGTGCTGTGGAGATTGCTCCATGGAGTCCGCCGTTGGTCGTTGCCAAGCCGATGATTTGTCCACCAGCCTCAAATGTTGCGCCACCATCAAAACTGGTGAAACAGAAGATTCCTGCTATTTTGTTGTAACAGTAATACACAGCCGTTTCGTAAAACCCACTTGTGAATTGTCCTAATGCACCGTAACCGGAATCGGTCCAAGGGCCACTCGCCAGTTTGATGTGATCATTGAGTGGAGTTGTCCCAGAGTCGTGAGGATTCCCCATCCATGTTTCACCATCATCGTCGCTCCAACAGATCCATGAGGTTTCTAAGCCGATCATTTGGACACCGAAAACGCGGTCAGTGATAGGGTCAACCCAACCGTATGGGTCACTGGTTGTCGGAGAGCATTGGATAGGATCTTGGGTTTCATCCCACGATTGGCCACCGTCGCATGAGCGCATGACCTTTTCCATAGCGATAAAGAAAACACAGCCACTGGAGGTAATTCCAATGCTCGGTTCTTTCCCTGTCTCACCAACGTCGCTAAACTGGAAGGTCATCTCAAGAGGTGTCATGTCAAGGGAGGCTCCGGTCTTGTCGGTAACGAAGATTCGAGGTTGCTCTTCCTCTTCAACAACAAGGTCCGGAACAATCTCTTCTTCACCAAAGCAGCCAGACAAGGAAACGGTCGCCATCAACAATGCGAGGAGAATCGCTTTTGTGCGCATGGTTCGCCCTGCCTGCATCCACATAATGACCTTACGGAATGGCCAATTCACTCAAAATTCTCAAGAGAAGGAGCCATTGAAGGCCTGTTGAACTGTTCCATTCCCTCATCAGACATGGATTGATGGTTCCATTCTTTATCCTCTAAAACCGTCCCAGTGCGTCTTTGTATGAACAAAACAAGCCCACCAATACCGAGGAAGACAAGACCAATTCTCCAACCGATGTCAAGGAACGAATCCATACCAGAATTTCGAGGGAACAAATCGGTTGAATCAGGAACGCCGTCGCCGTCCGCATCGTATTTTGCTTCCTTATCAAATGGGAAAACATCAGCATTATCGCCAAGGCCATCCCCATCGGAATCAAGCCATTCAAGAGCACTGTCAGGGAAAATATCCTGATTATCACCTACCCCGTCGAAATCTCGATCGTAGCATTCGGTAGCATCGAAGGGCCAAACATCCACGTTGTCTCCACATCCATCGCTCGTCCTTGGGCATTCGCAGGCAAGGGTGCAAGAACGCTGACAACCAAGAGTAGAACCAAGAAAACGTGTCCCCTCATGAATGACAACCTACAACACGGACTCTTGATTCCACACATAAAACAACATCGACACAGCGATGAGGCAAGTCTTTGTTCGGAACATTTATTCGACGTACGATTCGACAAGCAAGTATGTCAGAAGATGAAACATGGAGCGTTGACGAGGCCATTTCCAACCTAAAGAATGCAATGAAAGAGAGCAAGCAAAGCGCAAGCGACATCTTTGCATCCATCGATACCAACGATGATGGGGAAATCAATGGTCCGGAATTGTACAAGGGACTCATGCAACATCTTGGCAGCACTCTTTCCCCTGGGCAAGTTTCGATGATCATCAAGGCATTGGATGCAAACGAGGACAACCGAATCGACCTATCCGAACTCACTGCAGCCCTCGAAGAAGAGGAATAAACTCAACAACAACGAGAGGCATCATGGCTTCCAGTTCGCTTGCGTAAGATGAGGTTTGTGTTCGTCAGCCTTGTGGTGTTCTTCCAACCGATCCAGAAGCCATAACACCCAGTGGAATGTTCCCATACCGTCATCTTCTGATACACTACTATCCTCATGCATGATGTATCCCATCTCGGCCACTTGCATCATACGTCGCAAACTTGGCCCGATCAGAGAAAGGTAACCATTGTAAAAAGAGTAGACTAAATCGAACGAAAGATTTCGATGATAGGTCATGACTGCATGATTTGCCATCAATACAATGACTGCATTCGATGCGTCCTTTTGTTCTCTCGGAAGAGCTATCAACTCTTCTGGTGTTGAATTATGTTTGATCACGGCACCAAACGTTGCAAAGCCTCGCTGAACCAATGGGTTCTCCAACGATTGTGCAATCGTTTGTGAAATCTCATAGCGTCGATTTCGGTTCACTTCCATGACTTGACGAATACCGAAGAGGAGTGTGAACATGATGGCAAGGCCACTCAAGGCCTCTCCAATATTTGCTGCTGATTCTAGATC
>JACETE010000087.1 GCA_013911465.1 Candidatus Poseidoniales archaeon | reverse complement strand
TTCTGTGAGAAATGTTTTCCAACTCCGTCGCTTGAATGCAAATGCAGTACCCATGCCAGAAATCATGAACAACGCAGCAAGTCTCCACTGGTGCATCCAATGCAAGAACATACTCGTTGGGTCCACGGAGTCATAGGTGTAGTCATTACCTTCCTCAGCAATTTCCTTTCGGTCATCTGGATCATCGGTAATATTGGGATTTATGTCCTCTCCATATGTCGACCAATACACTCCAATTGCAACATGAAATGGAATAAGTAATCCGAAGAGTATAACTCGAAGCCAGTCAATATCATATCGCCGTTCAGGCTTCTGTGATACGTTATCCACGGTTTAGGCTCACTCATCATACATATATCACTATGTGGACGTTCGCCGAATAGCCAGGGAAAATTCGCTACCTGTTGTCGTGGCATCGTCTGCGTCCTTTTCGACCGTCATCAATTGCTTTCCCATTTTACCACGACTGCGCATACGAGTTAGAAGTTCTTGTCCAATGTAACATCCTTTTGCTTCATGAACGTACTGAGCAAGTCCACAATTGAATGGATGCACTGATTGGTTAATCTCCTTCTGTTGGAATGGTATGAGGTTCTGTATTCGGTAATCATCAAACTCTTGTAGGCTCATTGTCGGGTTGAGCGGCATTGAACTTGGAGCAACAATCAACCAACCTAGGAATGATTGTGTTACCGTCATTCCTTTACTTTCTGGAAATTGATCCGTACTTACGTAGACATGATTCAATGAGGATATATCGCGAATGTTGACGTCTTGTTGAAGAATCCTGGGTTGAAGATGTCTCAGGACTTCTTCCTTGTATGGCCCATGTCCAACTATTGCTATGTTTTCTCCAACCTCGATGACATCGATGACATCGATAATCTTGGCTTGTGTAGTGGTCAGTACAGTTGTACAGGATTGATCGACTTTGTTGGTTGAAAGACCATCGAGAAAGGTCCACCTATCTTTACCTGATAGAATGAAAACATAAGCCTCAATCTGAAAAATGCCCATGCCGTTTCCTCAAGCAAAGGATTCGCCACAACCGCATGAACTGGACGCATTCGGATTGTTGATTTTGAATCCGCCACCCATGAGTCGGTCAACGTAATCGACTTCTATTCCATCCAAGAGGTGAGATGAAGCATTGGGAACGAGAACTCTAAATCCGGAAATATCAAGTTCCTGACAATCGATATCTGTCGTCTCCACAATTTGCAAGTCATACATGTATCCCGAGCAACCACCTGACAATACGCCGACAAGAAGTGCATGGCTGCGATCATCTCCGAAAGCATCGGATAGCATTTCGATTGCTTTCTCTGTGATTGTCAAGGAGACATCAACAGTCTTTGGCTGTACGACTTCAATTGCCGGTGCAGATTCGCAGGTTCCACAGTCCATGTTCAACCCACTCGCTCGTCCATTATCAATCTGACCATATTTTAACGACGTGCTAATTTCTTCTTGCGCTCTTTTTCAAGTATGGTGCATCGGCGGATTTGTTCTTTTGCTCGCTTAACCTCAGCATCTTCTAATCCTCGAGGAATTGACTGCTCGTAGCACTTTATTGCATCTGGGAATCGCTCCATTTCAGCATATGCTGTGCCCATATTGTACAATGTCTGCCCACGTACATTGGACGGATCAATCATCATTGCTTTGTGATAGGATTCAACACATGCCGGGTATTCTTCAAGGAAATAGTAAGCGTTCCCACGACCATTTAGAATTCGGATGACCATCTGATTGTCGTTGGCAAATGATGGTAATGCTCTGTCAAAGGATGAGAGTGCTTCTCGGTACTTACCATCCTCCATCAATTGAATCCCTTGATTGTACCATGATATGTCTTGATTCGCAACTGAGCTCGAATTGGCTGAAACAATGGGGTTTACTGAAACCATTGCAGTTGCATCCAATGCGGCTTTCGCCAAATCGACTTCGACGTTGACTTCCTGATTCGTTTCTTTCTGAACGGGTTCGATTGGAATTAACAGGAGATCATTTGCTGATGAGGTTTCTTGAACAGGTGATTCTGTGGCATATGGTTCTTCGACTGGAGCAAGAGTTGGTTGTTCCATTGCTGGAGGTTCTGGTGCAACTGCGGGAGGTGTTGCTGTTGGTGGAGGTGGAGGGTTATCGAATTGCGGTTGTTCGTGAGTTCCAGATTCCAATTCCTTAGCCTTCGTGTGACAACGTTGTGCAGTTTCGAGATCACCAGCTGCTTCCAATGATTTCGCAAGTCCTTTCCATAAAACTGGATTGGATTTATCGGTTTGAATGAGTTCTTTCCAAACGGTAACCGCTTCAATATTTTCTCCTTTGAGTGTCAGTGCACGAGCTCGTTCAACGGATGGACCGGGACTAAGCAAATCGAGCACATATTGTGCCAATTGAGGGGCTTCGGGCATTGTTGGAGGAATTCCTGTAATGTACTCTAGAACCTCGACTTCAGTTTCTCCGCATTGCAGTAAATTTTCAATGATCTCATTTCGAAGTTCAACGTCATCTTGAGTTTCAAGTAGGATCATGCCGTGTGAGATAACAGTGCCAATATCGTTCTCTTCTTGAGCATATTCGATGAGTTTGCGTCGTGCCTTAGCGTGTCGCGAATCGAGTTCAATCGTCGTCTCGAAGGCATTCTTAGCACCAGTCAGGTTTTCATTTCTTGCGTAAAGACTTCCTAAATTGTACCATCCTGATGCTACTGTCTCATCGAGCTTGGTTGCATGTTCAAGGGCTGCTATCGCATGAGTATCGAGTTCCATACGGGCCATTGCTCCACCAGCGATTCTCCAAGCACCAGCGTGTTGTGCCCCAATTGTCTTGAGATGAGGTTTCAACAGTGCGAGCGCTTTCTTTGGTTCACCTTGTCGAATGAGTTCGGTAGCTTCATCTGTTAATTTGTCGAGATTGATCTCATCAACAACAGGTCGTTGTTCGATTTCAGTTTCTATTGATTCCTCAATTTTTTCCTCAATGATTTGAGTCGCAGCAACAATATTTGCAGCACTTTTCAGTTCTTCTTTGTCCAGGTAACCGTCACCATCGAGATCGTGGTGAGCGGCTTCAGCGAGAATTGCCTCGGAATCTTCGACCCCTGTCTCTTCCATCACAACGTTAAGCGTTGATTCTTGATGTGTAGCTTTGGTTACTGTTGATTCAATTTCATCAGGAACTTCTTCGACAGGTGCATGTTTGGTCCGATTGAGGACATCGGTAAGGCTCGGGTGTGCGGGGAAGAATTCAAGCCCTCTGCGCGCCATCGCAGCGGCTCCAGCATCGTCACCAATTCGATCCAAAAGGATGGCGAGATTCGCTGTAGCAGGGGCATGATCTGGATTGAGGTCGAGACAAATTTGGAATGCTTGGCGAGCTCCACGAGCATCCTGTTGCGCTTCGAGGAGCACACCCCGATTGAACCATGCCATGTCGCTTGATGGGTCAAGAGCAATCGCTTTGTTGAAGGCTACGAGTGCTTCTTGAGGAGAATTTGATCGAGACTTGTATTCTCCTTCATCAATGAGTGATTGAACTTGTTCTTCAACAGATATTTCTTCTGTTGACTCAGGGGCTACTGGCTCTGGAGCGGCCTCCGAATGTGTTTCTTCAGAGGGGTTCTCATTCGCTTCTCCGGGTGCTTCTTCGCTTAGCATGGAACCAAGTCCTGCAGACCGTAACGCATCCGCCATGTCACTCATTAAGGCATTCGACATGTCCTCGTCATCGGTACTCATCGTCATCTCCCGTCCTTTGGCAAGACTGTCATGGTATAAGCATAGTTGCTTCTTGGTTAGGATAGAACAATGGATTCATCTATTGGCTGGTTGTGGGATTTTCATGGCGGATACTCCACTCAAAGTAATGGGACTCTCAGGTTCCATTGGTCGACAATCAAAAAATGGAATGTTGGTTGACTTGGCTCTTCAAAAGGCCAAAGAACTTGGTGCAGAGGTTCATTTTTGGGATCTCAAAGAAAAACCATTGCCACTTGTTGGGTCAGACGGTTGCTGGAATGACCCAATTGTCAAAGAATTTCAAGAAATGGCTTCCACTTTTGATGCATTCCTTGTCTCTTCCCCGGAATATCACGGAACAATGTCCGGTGTTATGAAAAATACATTTGACTGGGTATACGAACAGCACGTTGGCGGCAAGGTCTTTGGATTGATGTCAACACTTGGCGGTATGTCCAATTCAAACACATTGAATCACATGAGAATTATGCTTCGATGGCTTCATGCCAATCCAGTGTCCCAGCAGTTGGCCGTTGGGCATGTTAAGGAAGCATTTGATGAAGATGGTGGACTGGTTGACGGTTCTGTTGATGAGCGATTACAATCACTCGTCGAGTCTGTACTCAAAACCGCAACGATGTACAAAAATTCGTGATTGCATGAATGCAAATCGCCCCTCATTTGAAGATGAGTTTGGTGGTTCATACCTTTTGGTTGAGCCTGGTCAATTTCGATTAGGTGATGAGGTAGGTTCAGGACATCCAAATGAGAGGCCACTCATTGAGGTTGACATCTTGGAACCATTCTTCATGGGTGTGCGTCCCGTTACCCAAGCACATTGGTCTTCTTTTATGGGTTTCAATCCTTCAAAATTTCAAGAGGGATGGAGCGCTGGTCTTCGTCCAGTTGAATCGGTTACCTTCGTTGAAGTTCTATCCTTTTTGGATCTGCTCAACGAACAAAATCGTGAATTCATAGGTTTCAAAGGACAATGGAGATTACCAACGGAGGCAGAATGGGAATACGTTGCAAAAGCAGGTTCTTCGACTCGATGGTCTTTTGGCAATAAGGATTCAGAATTGGATGCTCATGGCTGGCATGCTGGAAACAGTGGCGCCACCACTCGAGAAGTGGGGTCTAAAAAAGCAAATCCTTGGGGTTTCTATGATCTACATGGGCTCATCTATGAAATGACCCAAGATACATGGGTTTCTTCTCATGAACACCATGACGGGACTCAGGCCTCTGTTTCTAGGGTGGACTCGAATCATATTGTAGCTAAAGGTGGCTCTTGGTTTACAGAATCTGATTCAACACGTTCATCATCACGTAGAAGAATTGGACGAGATGATCGTCGAGATGGTATTGGTCTACGACTTGTATGGGAGCCGGTTGAACCTACCAATTAATCTCCATCTCGGACATCAACATCTGCATCAAAACTAACTTCTTCCGGTAAGTCTTGACCTTGTGGGACGATTCCAGGTTGTGTATTCCAGTCGACGGATTCTGGGCTGTTTACAACTCTCATGACATTCAAACCAACAAAGACCTGAATGCCAGCATGGGTTCGATGAACTACCGGTGAGACCTCTTCATGGAATGTAGCATTCATGTATTCACAAATCTCAGCGAAAGTACGTTGACCATTGCAGAGTTCCCATAGCACACTATTCTTGTCAAGCAATGGTCTACGAAGTTCCTTCGGTGCCCGCATTAATTTTGCAAAGATACGCTCAATTCTTCCGAATGTTTTTTCAAAACGTAGAACGATTGTTTTTCCAGTAGCTCCATCTACGTCTGGGTGCGGCCCCGATTCGCCTGTACGACACCACCATACTGGTAGTCGAACAGGATATTTATCTGCTAATGGGTGATTTTCTAAATCGACTAAATCCATGAAATCCCTCACATATCTGTCCAAGTCCACCAAACGAGACTCAACATAGAAACGACTCCGCATAATGCAGAGATGCGAATGATTTCTCTCCGCTTACCGAATTTGTCCAAGTACCAAGTCAGTACACCAAAAAATGCAACCGCAACCCAAAGAAAATACCAGATTGGATTCTCTTGGACCATGTAATGCCATTCGCATACACATCAAGGCTGTTTCCCTACACGGTCCAGGTATTGTTGACCGTAATGAACCCACTGTTCCATGCTCCATCCAGCAGGTAATCCCTCAGGAGGTAATGGTGGAACTG
>JACETE010000086.1 GCA_013911465.1 Candidatus Poseidoniales archaeon | reverse complement strand
ACCATTGACCGTTCTCATCAATGGTGCAAGCCAAGGTTCAGGTGATGTTGTATCTTGGAGTGTCTCAAACGATTTACCGTTGATTGAGTTTACTCCAATTCCAGATGAGAACGGTGCAGAAGTGCTGCAATTGTCAATATCAGATGGATTCAATCTGCCTCTTGTGACGGATGTTCCTCTTCGTATTGAAGCGGTCGACGATGATTTTGTTGTTGATGAAACGGCATGGTCGATTGGTCTGGAGGAAGAAGAAACAGTTCTTCTCAATCTTGCAACGTTTGCATCCGATATCGATGGGGACCTCTTGACATGGTCTGTTGAATCCCAAGAAGAATCAAAAGTAATTCTCGCCCTTTCAGGCCAAGAACTCCTCGTTTCGGCTTTGGTCGATGAATGGGGGAATGATTCCGCCTGGTGGCTGAATGTAACCGATGGAGATACAGTGTTCTCAAAGAAGCTGGATGTAGCGATCTCACCCCTTCCTGACCGACCAACGCTTGCCAATGCTTCACTCACGCAAGTCAACGGCTCGTCATTGGTTGTAGCATGGGAATGGTTTGATGCCGATGGAGATGCGATGGATGTCCAACTTCGTTTGAACGGCGAGGATACAACCGGTCAACGAACATGCGATGTATCGGGTTCATGTACAGAAGTTCTCGAATTAACCTTCCAATCTGGGGCACTTCTTAGCATTGACATACTTGCTCGAGACCCTTCATTTTCAGATGTAGTGGTGCGATTGCAAACTCTCGTTGATGACGACGGGTCATCAACAAGCATCGATGAGGGTGACGATCCAGAGGCGAATTCGGGTGGAACATTCATTGCAGCACTCATTATCGTGCCACTTCTAGCAATAATTGGATGGCTGCTGTTCCAATTTAGAAAACCTCCACAAGAGCCGGTTGAAGATGTTGCTTCTGGCGGATTGCTTGCACGTGCTGAAGCTAAGATTGGACAATCATAGTGGAATGTTGCCGTGTTTCTTTGGTGGACTCCATTCACGCTTTGAGCGTAGAATGGCGAGTGCCCTGCACAATCGGAGTCTGCTTTCTGTTGGTTCAATGACATCATCGAGCCAACCGTTTCGTGCGGCCACATATGGATCGCCAAATTTGGCTTTGTATTCACCAACCAAACGTTGTCGAACTTCTTCCTTCTTATCCTCTTCAACGGCATTAATTTCCCGTCGATGGATGATGTTTACTGCACCTTCAGCCCCCATGACAGCGAGTTCAGCCGTTGGCCAAGCGACGTTGTAATCGCTTTGCAGATGCTTGCATGACATTGCAAGATACGCACCGCCGTAGGCTTTGCGAGTGACGAGTGTTAGTTTCGGAACGGTTGCCTCTGCGTAAGCGAACAGCAACTTTGCTCCATGCCGAATGATGCCACCCCATTCTTGAACAACACCGGGGAGGAAACCTGGAACGTCTTCAAAGGTGACCAATGGGATGTTGAATGCATCACAGAGTCGAATAAATCGAGCGGCCTTGATCGAGGCATCGATGTCCAAACATCCTGCAAGAACATTCGGTTGATTTCCTACAACACCAATGCTGCGTCCTTCAAGCCGTGCAAATCCTATGATGATGTTTTCAGCATAATTCGGGAAGAGTTCAAGAAATTCTCCATCATCAACGACTTCTTCAACAACGCCAACCATGTTGTAGGGTCGATTTGGATTGTCCGGGACGAGTGTCTCAAGTTCATTGTTCAGGCGATCGATTGGGTCGTCAGTAGGGACATGAGGTGATTCAGCGTCATTGTGGTCTGGAAGGTAAGAAAGAATTTCCTGTACGAGGAAGAAGGCATCATCTTCGTCATCAGCGACCAAACAGGCAATTCCAGAGCGCGATGCATGCAAGGTTGCACCGCCAAGTCCTGCAGCATCAACTTCTCCACGTTGGACTTCTGGTGTCTCGAGTGGAGAAGATAAGAAGAGTTGACCGTGTTCCTCGCCAAGAATTGTGAAGTCCGATAGACTTGCAGCAAGAGCAGATACGCCAACGACCGGCCCTAATACGAGACTGATGACAGGAACTCTACCGCTGCATTGGACCAATCGGTCGAGCAATTCTCCAGTTCCCGCAAGTGCATCAATCCCATCGTGTGCTCGTTGGCCACCGCCATCCCAAACACAGACAAGAGGTGTTTTGGAGCGTTCCGCCATCTCGACGAGTTTGGCGATTTTCTTCGCATGCATTTCTCCCATTGATCCACCGTGGACGCTGAAATCTTGGGCGAAGCAGTAAATTCGTCGCCCTTCGATTGTACCATGGCCCGTAACAACGCCATCGCCGAGGGTTTGGTGGAGGAACATGTTGTGATCCTTGGTTCGATGAGTGACGAAGGTGTCAACTTCAACAAATGAACCAGGATCGACAAGCAGGTCGATTCGGTCACGTGCAGTGCCTCGCCCCGTAGCTCGAATCGCTTCGAGAGCCTTGCGGCCACCACCGGCTTTCGCACGTTCGCGACGTGACCGTAGTTCCGATACAGGGTCCCCAATTGGGCTTGCCATGCTCTTACGAGGAACGAGAGGGTTCTTCATCGAATCGCTTAGTTCAGAATGGTTTGTTGCTGTTCTCCAAGCAAATTTTGTGCCATTGTTGAGGCAACATCCAATCCATTCGATAGGGCGTAATGGAGTTTCACTGCAGCGGCTTCAGGAGATGATGTGATGCCATGGCCAAGAATGCCGATGTCTTTCTGAATGCGCCCTTTTGAGTAAACGTTCATGTTGACCGGTCCATGGATGCATTGATTGACGACCAAAACTGGAATGGAGAGTTGTTTGAGTGCTTCTGCAAGTTCAATGTTCTGTGGAGCATCACTGTTTGGGTTCTCGATAGGTAAGTGGCCTAGCCCTGTGCCATGGATGACCAATGCATCGACGCCAGAGGCAGCCGCATCATCGATCTCTTGTTTGGTAAACCACGGTCCAGCGACCATTTGGCGAATGTTGACTGCTTCATCGAAACGTCCAGCAGTTGTTGTCGAATCGCGTGGAACTGTATCGACTCGGGCTTCTTTGTAGTGGTGTTCAAGGTGGAGTTGAACTTCCTTGTTTTCAATCGAAACTGTTGCGAGTGGAGTGGTATTCACTGGGCGAAATGCATCTCGACGACTTGAGTGGAGTTTGCGAACACCAGTTGCTGCGTGGATGGAGCATGCACCATCGTCACTTGTTCGGTGCATGGATACAACTACTGCATCGCTCAACTCTCCTGTTGGTTGAGGTCCTTCTGCGGCCCACTTGACTGCGGAAATTAGATTTTGAGCAGCATCGGATGATGCCCTGTCGCTGGAACGTTGCGATCCGACGAATGCAATTCGTCCTGGTGGATTTCCGCCCTGGGCACACCATGCAAAGGCCAATGCTGAGGCAGTGATGTGCAGTGTGTCCGTGCCATGTGTTACCACAACTCCGACACATCCCGATTGGAATGCTCTTTCTGTAGCGTCAATGATTTGATTCCAATGGTTGGGTCGAATGTCTTCACTGAACATGTTCCCGATTTTGTGGACTTCAAGATTTGCGATGGATTGGAGTTCTGGTACGTGTTGAACCAATTCTGATGGTTCGAACTGAGCAGTCACTGCTCCAGTTGTATAATCCACCTTTGAAGCGATTGTGCCGCCTGTATGTATGATTCTGACGACAGGAAGATCAGCGTTCGGTTGAGGTGAATCCACTTGTGAATGAGCAACTGTCTGCGGTTGCTCGGAATCAAGAACTTCAATCGAAGAGAGGGGATGGCTTACATTGTATCCGTTTGCGAGTTTGATGGTGACGTGTTTGCCAACGGCCGGGGGCAGTACGACGCCTTCAACAACGGTTTCACCAGAGTGTGTTGTCACTTTGAGACGAACGTGACAACCGATGTCAGGACCTTGTGCCATAGTGGTTGGACTTGCTTCTAGCCCTTCAACAATGCGATGGTGGTGCCGGGAGCGGGGCTCGAACCCGCGACCTTCGGATGTCTCAGACACCACAAGGGGGTTTGCACGTCATACGATCGCCTTGAAGGCTGCCCTATGAGTCCGACGCGCTACCAACTACGCCACCCCGGCCTGACCTCGCCTGAGAAAACCCCCATTTGAAGAATGCGGGTTCAATGCGTGGGAATTCGACCGCATCCTTCATTCACTCTCACCCATCCGCAAGGACATGGTCGACCTCTCGACAGCGATGACTGCGGCCCAAGGCGAACGTCGTCAGCGCACGCAGGGAGGTGACAAAGAAAAGAAGGTACGCCGAACTGGACGTAACCTCGGAATCGAAGCGTTTGACCCAGTCAAGCACGTCCAAAAAGAAAAGGCCGACACAGCTTCGATGTGGCTTGTTCTCGGATTTTCCTTAACCGTCACACTCCTTATGCGATATGTGTTGATGGATTCTACCGATCCGGAGAATTCCAAAATTTTGTACATTCTTCCTCTAACGTGCATTTTCTTGATTCCAACGCTTCATCGTACTGTTATGCCGGAACGATTTGTTGAGCATTATGGAGGAGGGACGTGGTTCAAATCTGCATTCTTGCATACGTTCACTTTCCTTGCACTTTCGTTTTTGCTGGTTAACCCTCCTTTTGGCGACATTGCTGCACCAGAACTTGCAAGCAAGTGGACGGTTGTTACGGATGATGGAGAAGACATCACCTATCCTCACGCAATGGCTACTTCCAGCTCGACATTGACGTGGTATACCGATGGTTCTCCAATTCTTGCCGGTGAGGCCTGGCTGCTGTTTGGATTGATGGATAACGTCAATTCAGATGGTGCGATTGTCGAAGTGACGAGAGAATATCAAGCCAATGAAACGAACCGTGAGGACAATCTTTCCTACTGGACTACAAACGCTGAGCGCATTGCCAATGGGACTTCTCTTTCGAACAAATCAATTCCTAATCTGACTCCTCACGGCGACCTGGACCAACCGTTTTCAGTCTATCTTGGCAGCGATCTTGAGGAAGGGACTCACGAAATCGTTGTACGGATTACCGAACAAGGTGATCCTTGGGAAAACAAGCAAGTGTATCGATGGAACCTTATTGTGACAAGCGAATCAAATGTCTAAGACAACAAGTCTGAATGTCGCATCAAGATTCGATCGAACACCGAATTAATCTTTGCAGACAAGCGTAATTTTACAGTCCGGTCGTTCAATTGTTGAATCCGATAGGACCGGATGAATGAAGCGAGTGGTGTCCAAGATAAGGCATCGAGAAGGGTTTCGACTTGTTTGTTCATAACCTTGCCAACGGCCACATCGTGACCTTATTGTTGCCGAGAGGATTCGAAAAGTGAAAGTGAACGTTTACGCCCGAAGCATCGTCACTAACTTAGCGGTCATAGCATCGAGTTGTATCCTTTCACCACCGCCTTCGACAAGACGGTAATCGACTTCAGCCATGATCTCTGTCAGGTCGAGTTTTGCCATTTCGGAAATGAAATCAACATTGTACAATTCACGATGAAGTTGACCGACAAAATCTGTCCCCGCCAATCCGTATTTGTTCAAAAGTTCCTGCAACCTTCTGCGAGCGACATGGAATCCATCGTCTTTGCATGCCATGATGTATTGGTGAAGTGCTTCAGGAGGGGCGGTCGCTGATGTTTCGTACACGATGGCTCGGGTAATCGTATTGCTGATCGCAGCTGAAACTTGGAGCGCAGTGATTGCTCTGCGTAAATCACCTTGAGCGATTTTTGCTAGCGCCTCTGCAGCATCATCTTCGAGAGCCACCTTTTCCTCCTTCGCTACGTGTTTGACTTGATCGAGAACATCAGAATCAGCGAGTGGACGGAATCGGAAAACGGCACAACGAGATTGAATGGGTTCAATCACCTTCGATGAATAATTGCAAGAGAGAATAAATCTGCATGTCTCAGCATATTGTTCCATGATGCGCCGAAGAGCACCCTGTGCATCGTTTGTGAGTGCATCGGACTCGTCAAGGAAAATGATCTTGAAT
>JACETE010000085.1 GCA_013911465.1 Candidatus Poseidoniales archaeon | reverse complement strand
ACTTGAGATGGGTTCGAACGATACTGAAATTGATCGAGTCGACCAAGCAGTGGTTTCTGGACTTGACCGTCTCATTTCCGGCCCGGGGTGGTTTGTTCCAAGCGATGGTGATGATGGCTTTGATTACGCGAACTCGACGGAAGAGTGGGATCTCCAAACCGCAGAAGTCTTGGAACAGGGACGTGTTCAGACTGGGCTCATAAGCAACAACCAACTCGACATGAATCGTGTAAAGGCATTATCAAATGTGACGCTTTCAGGATTTTCTCAAGGGTTGGGTTTGAATGATGATTTGACTGCATTTCTACGAATCTCAATCCATGCATCACAAAACGAATCACGTGTTGGCCTGACTCTGTTTGAAGGCGGGGCAAACTTGGACAATGCAAGAATGGCATCCACTGCTTCAAGCATAGTCCGAATGGGAACTGACTTGGTCACCGTAACTCTAGAAGTTCATGACGCAGGAAGAGCAAGTGAAAATCTACTCTTAACCGAGGTGATGGTTCGTCCTATCAGCGGTGGACCAGAGTGGATTGAAGTTTACAATGACAATGCGTTTGCAACCAGTCTCTATGGTTGGTCGTTCAATACTTCATCTGGAACGACCTCCAATGAGGTATTGCTTCAAGAAGGTGTCATTAGCGGGCATTCTGTTGCGATTTTTACAGGCTCTTTATCATCACAAGAGCAAGGGAATGCTTCACAGATCATCGACTTGGGTCAATATGGTCTACTGGGGACAGGTTCGATGAATTTATTGGATGATGGAGCAGGAAAGATTGAACTCCGATTTACTCGTCCAGGTCAAATCAATGCTGTCACCAACTCAATGGTTGAATGGGGTGGGCAAACAGGTCTACTGATGAGCCTCAACCAAGCCCTCGTGTGGGAGATTGGGGGCGCCAACTCTCCAGCCGTATGGACGGTACAACAAGATGCTACACCCGGTGATGTGTCCTTTGAACCATCAAATGCTTCATGAACTCGATTGAGTTGGCTTAACCGATAGCCGTGCAAGCCGCATCAACATATTCCCGAGACCGCTGTGTGACCGGCATTCACGGTCTCGATGAAATTCTCCGTGGAGGAATTCCCTACGGTTCCACTGTACTTGCATCCGGGACCTGTGGTTCTGGAAAGACAACTCTCGGGATGGAATTCCTTGTCCGTGGCGCTCTTGCAGGCGAGGCATGCGCCCACTTCACAGCAACGGAACCATCGGTGAAATTGTTGGAAAACATCCGGCAATATGCGTTCTTCGACATGAACATGGTCGATACTGGGTTGATCAATGTTTTCGACATGGACGTCTTATATTCTTGGCTTGGCCTTGACAAATCAACCTTCGATTTGGATGACGTCCACGCCCTCATCAAGTCGATTACGGACATTGTGAACACCATTGGTGTGACTCGACTTGTGATCGACTCGGTGACAACGCTTTGTTACAAGATCAAGTCCGAGCAGCTGATTCGAGATTTCCTTTTCACCCTTGGTAAAAAACTGGCAACCCTTGGATGCACCACGATTCTCATTTCTGAGATCACTTCTGCTACTGAAAACGCCCACTGGTCTTCATTCGGTGTTGAAGAAGCGATTGCTGACGGGATTGTTGTTATGGGTGACGTTGAGCGTATGGGCCACCTTCTCCGATTCCTCCAAGTTGTCAAAATGCGAGGAACTGCACACAGCCGTGCAAAGCATGCGATTGAATTGACGCCACTTGGTGTCATGCTAACACCAATGCTCAAGTGGGGTGCTCAAAGTGACAAAGCAACAAGGTGGGGTGCATAAGTATGTTTGAACTCGACCAACGCATAGCTGAGCAACTCTCGACAATTTCACTCAACAGTTCCGTTCAAGTACGGTGCGGGAACTCCAATGCATTCATGGTCACCGCAAGCACCATGCTGCCACTCATGCAGATGTTTGAGATGGGCGGTGTTTACATTTCTGCAAGCCGTGGTGCAGTGGAAATTATTCAAGCATTCGAATCGATTGGCGTGGACGTCTCAAATATTCAGTTCATTGATTTGGTTTCCTCTGGAATTCTCGGCGGCACAGATGTTAGCTATCCAAACATCCACTTTGTTGACAGCCCAATCATGCTTGAATCGGTTCTCTTGCGCACCCTATACATTCTTCGAACAACAAACACACCACGAAACTTTGTGTTCCTCGACAGCGTCAACGCTCTAGCTATTTACAACGAAGACAGAATGCTAGCGGAGTATCTTCACACCTTCATCAATACATTCAGGCAACGCGAAGTTCTTTCCGTTATTCTCAATGTACCAGACCAAACACCGCCTTTGGTTCTCTCAAATCTTGATTTGTACTGTACAGATTTGGTCGATCGTGGCCAGGTGGTTATTCACTGAGGGATAAATCATGAGGAAGAACATCACATTCGACGCTGAAGACGAGGATTTCTTCGGGCAAGTGGGTTCCTTTGGGGTTCCAAAGTTCGACAATGAAATGCATGGTGGCGTACCGCGTGGTTTCACGATGGTCGCATTTACCGAGACAGGTTCTGGAGCAGAATTATTTTTGAAACAATTCATTTCTCCGGCAGAAGAATCTGAAAACACACTTTACGTCTCAACCAATGAGGCTCAACCAGAAATCGTTCGTGTTTTCAAGAAATACGGATGGCCCCTCGACGTGAATGTTCGTACGATTGGTGAGGAATACAACGCCAACGTTCTCGAACGTGAACTTCTTGCATCACGATACCGTTTGGAAGGATTCCAACTCGAAGACATTCAGCGCCTTGCTCAGACCCGATTTGTCGAGGATACAACGCAAGATTACTTGACTGAAATCACCAATGAAATCATGGCTCTTGGGCCATATTTCCGTGCAGGAATCGACAGTTTGGATTTCTTTTTGCAAC
The DNA here is from genome assembly GCA_013911465.1 of Candidatus Poseidoniales archaeon. Classification (GTDB taxonomy): domain Archaea; phylum Thermoplasmatota; class Poseidoniia; order Poseidoniales; family Poseidoniaceae; genus MGIIa-L2. Next base: position 3,332 of record JACETE010000085.1, on the reverse strand, counting down.
GTGATGATCCGAACCGCGTCGTTGCAATGATCCGAATGCTCCAAGCACACACGCAAATGTATCGCGGACTCTTGTTGATCAGTGTATCAGTTAACGGATTGTCTCCATCAGTACGGCAAGAACTCGCCAGCATCGCAGACATGGTCCTTACGTTTGGTGTACGAACCATTGGTTCCGATTTCGAGACTTCAATGATCGTCTCAAAGTTCCGAAATGCACCTGAAAATCTGAAGATGCTTGTTTTCCGAGTTACTCCAGAAGAAGGTATCACTCCAGAAACCGTCGAGCGTATCGCTTGATGGGCCTTATGGGCGGAGCGACACCTCCAAAGAGGGCGGAGGATGCGGGTCAAGTATGTCCAAGCGTGCTGCGACTGGCGGATACGACCCGTCTGGAATCGATTTGGATGCTTGGACTGAATTGGAAGAACAGCTTGAGGCGACCATTCCAAATTACGATAGGGTCAACCGTCTGATGACGTTTGGACAAGATAAGCGATGGCGACGAAATGTTCGAAACCATGCTTCAGAAGGCATGAAGGTTCTCGAAGTTGGATGTGGTCCAGGAAGTTTTGCAGAGGATCTTGTTGGTCTTGATGTCACCTGTCTGGACCCTTCCGAGGCTATGTTGAAAGTAGCAAAGAAACGTGTAGATAGTGCTCGTTCATCACGTGGCGAGTCACCAGCAGCCTATGTGCAAGCTCTTGCTGAAGATATTCCTCTTGAGGACAATTCCTTTGACATGGTCTTTTGCTTGTTCTCGTTCAGAGATTTTCAAGATAAAAAGAAAGGATTGGAAGAGATTTATCGAGTTCTCAAACCCGGTGGTCAATTGGTGATGTGTGATGCAGGTAAGGCGAATTATCTGCATGGTCTTGCCGGAAGAATCTGGATGAGTACTGTGGTGCAATTGATGGCTCGCTGGGTGACCAAATCGAAGGACCATCCATGGAAAGGATTGGCTCGTTCGTACACACATTATGGTACCAACAAGTACTATCGGAGCATGATGAAGGATGTAGGTTTCCAGGATGTCTCGGGCAGGCTTCTCTATCCGTTCCTGATGTCGAGTCGTTTCCGTGGGCGGAAACCGCAATAGTGCGTATCAATTCTTTGAACGGAAGACTCCATTAGCCTCATAAACCCCCTTCCAGTCGGCTTTTCATAGTGGTTGTCATGGGAATGGAAAAAGTCCTCCAGAGCATCAAAAAAGCCGAGCAGGCTGCGGAACAGACACTTTCTGATGCACAATCTGAATCCAGCCGCATCCTTAGCGATGCCCGGAAGGACGCAGCCGATCTCGTTGCCAAAGCAACTGAAGACGCACAATCGTCCATCCAATCAACACTCGATGCTGCCAAAGACGCCGCCATGAAGAACGTCAAAACCGTTCAAAAGGACGGGGCAAAGGCAGTTGAATCCGTTGAATCGGATGCTAGTTCAAAGCAAGATGCAGCCGTTGCACTCATCGTCGATAAATTGCTCAATCAATAAGGTGATAGCATGTTCTCAACGGTACGAATGTCACGAATGACGTTAGCAGCCCCTGTTGACGCCATGGCAGACATCGTCCGTGCTTGTTCCGATCTTGGATGTGTTCACATCGAGGACTACACTCAATTCGAAGAAGGAATTGGGGTTGGTCACGCTATCCAAGGAGAAGACGCAGAAAATGTCAGTGCGCTCCTTCTCAAAGTCCGTGCTGTCCGCAGCAACGTTTCAGTCTTTAACGCAAAAGGAGCAATGTCTGCATCAGCGGCTAAAACAATGACTGAGAAACTCGAATCCGAAGTCGACAAAGCCCTCGCTTACATTGAAGCAATTCGAGAAGCAGAAGCCGAAATCACGAATCTTGAAGACCAAGTTCGAATCTTTGAGAAACTCGCTCCCCTGAACATTTCGCTTGGTCTTCTGAGCGGATACTCCGGTGTCGAGGTCTATGTCGCTGAAACCGCAAACTCATCCAAGGCTGCAAAAGTTTTCGCTGACCTCAGAAACGATGTTGAATTCCTCGCACCTGCAGGGCTTGTTGCAGTTGCCTGTGCACCGAACAAGGCTGCTGAGGTTCAGATGGCGCTTGCAGAACTCAATGCAAAGGCCATCCAACTCCCATCGGGTGAAGGCAAGCCCGCTCAGCGAGCAAGCGATGCCCGCAAAGCTATCTCAGATGCTGAAGCCAAAATGGAATCCAATCAACAGAATCTCAATGCTTGGGCCGAAAAGAACGGCTCAGACCTCGTGATTGCAGAGGAATTTCTCCAACGAGAAGATGCGATTTTTACTTCGCCTACCTCTCTAGCAGTTTCCAATCAGGCATTCGCTCTCGATGCTTGGGTCCCAACAGCAAACTCTGAAAATGCTCGCTCGAAACTCAAGAACTTGGTTTCACACCTGGAAATCGAAGAGCACGTGGACGATCACCACCATCATGACGGACATGGTGATCACCATGCGGAACCAGAGCCTCCAATCGCTTACCAAAACGCTGGCACTGCAGAACCGTTTGAACTTGTCGTCGACCTTGTTGGCCGACCAAAGTACGGCACATTTGAGCCAACAAGTTTGATCATGATTACACTCCCTCTTCTCTATGGATTGATTCTCGGAGACTTTGGCTACGGATTCGTCATCGTTCTTCTCGCACTTTGGCTACGCTCTCTTCCGTTTGCAAAGGAGCCTATGGGTAAGAATGCAACAACCGTCCTTCTTTGGATGGGAATTTGGTGTATGTTCTGGGGCTTTGTGTTCGCTGAAGGTTTCGGATTCATATGGGATGAATCATGGTCGCCGTTGGAAGGATTTTATGCATGGACTAAAGACTTGACATATGGATTCAAGTCAAGTGATCTTGGAAAAGCACTGGGACTTGGCCACACCTATGTTCCATTCCATCGAGCAGATGGCGCTCTAACGGATTATGTGCTGTTGTCGGTTTATGTGGGTGTATTCCACCTCTTCCTTGGGTTCATCATTGGATTCTTTAACGTCTTGAAGGGTCACGGAATCGTAGCAGCCTTCTTCGAAAAAGGCAGCTGGATGATGATTCTTGGTGGCGGCTTCCTCCACATCTACGGATTCATGAAAGGCAACAATGAGTTGCTGGCAGGTACAATCCCTGGTTTCGTTGTTATTGCCGGCGTGCTGATACTTATCGTTGCTCTCGCAGTCTTCGAAGGGTTCGGATGGGCTGGCGGTGTTATCATGGGTCCAATCGAGACGTTCGGTCTTCTTGCAAACACGCTCTCATACCTGCGAATCATGGCCGTTGGCGTTGCGGGTGTTAAAATCGCCGAAATCAGCAACACCATGGGCTTCGCATCCATGGTCGACGCA
>JACETE010000084.1 GCA_013911465.1 Candidatus Poseidoniales archaeon | reverse complement strand
GAACATAGGTTTTGATTCGGAATGCCCTATTTCAATTCATGGTATTGGTTTGTGAACCAACGATTGAAATACAACAGGCCAATGGTTCTATCATGGATTCTTATGTGATGGTCATCGCTGCATCCTCGGGTAAGAACCTCGTGTTGGCAAATCAATTCTGTCAATCGTTTGAACAGCAAGGGATGCCTACCAAATTGATTGATTTAACAACGCTAAATTGGCCAGTTTACACGCCAGAACTTGATGGCGATTCCGACCGAGAACCTCCCACTTCGGAGGTTTCTGAATTGATTCTCAACTCAGAAGCATTGGTTGTTTGCGCTCCAGAATACAATGGCATTATGCCTCCTGCTCTCAACAACACCATTGCATGGCTCTCAGTACAGAGCGATGATTTCCGTCGTTTGTTCAACAACCGAACGGTGTTGCTTGCCACGCACAGTGGTGGTGGTGGTGCTCATTGTCTCATGGCAATGCGACATCAATTCTCATTCCTGGGAAGTAACGTCATCGGTCGCACCATGACATTGAACAGCAAGAAACCATTTTCACCGGAAACAATGGATGATCTTGTTCAACGTGTACTGCAATGAGAAACTGGTCAATTGGTTTCTACAAGTTACTTGTAGACTACCACGGTCTTCTTTGCTTTCGAAATGGAAGGCTTGCGAAAGAGTTGGATGGCCAACGGTTATGAATAAGAGGTGACACGGGAGGTCATTGGCTCGTGTGGTGTAGCCAGGTCCATCATCGCGGGTTTTCATCCCGCTGACCCGGGTTCGAATCCCGGCACGAGCACCTGGAATTGTTATACTTAGAACGCTTGGCGTTACGTATAGATACTTCCGCATACACCCTATCATAAAGGGTATATTCATGCTTTCACAAATGCAGTTCATCGTACAATACGAAGATGCCGTGGAATTGCCAGCTGGCGAACTCGTCAACATGTGCAAAAAATTGACCTTCATCCGTATCACCCAGATCTTGGATGGTTCACCAGTATTGCTTTTTGATGCAATCTTGTTGGACCAATTCTCAATCGACGATATTGATTCCGTACCTTCCGTTGAATTGCTCGATGTACTGAATTCTGATGGTAACCAATTCCTCTTCACAGCGAGAATGAGTGGGCCAATTGCACGTCTCATCATTAGTCAAGACGATGCTTGGCCAATTGCTCCGATTATCATAGAGAAGAAACAACTCGTTCTTTCGATGCAGGGGACTCCTACCGGTCTTTCAGTGTTCAGGAAGCAGGTGAAGTCACTTTTGGGGTCACGGTTCAAATTAACCGTCAACAAATCGTATCAAGGCGAATGGCTCACTGCACCTAGCATGTCTCCTCGACGAAAAGAAGTCCTCGAGACAGCAATCCACATGGGATACTACAACCATCCTCGTGAATGCAAGCAACAGGACATTGCGGTGCAATTGAATCGCAAACAAGGAACCATTGCTGAACATCTCCTTCTCGCAGAAGGAAACATCCTCAAGGCTTGGTTTGAACAATCGAGGATCTCAGATTAATTGCTGCACAATTGCCAAGAATGCGAACATGAAGATAGCTCCTGCTAGAACTCGAACCAGTACCTTGCCCTTCCGTTCATGGCGCAAGGTGTCCATCAATTTGTGTCCAGTGAGTGTCCAAACAATCATCGAGAGTAATCCGGCTGTTGTTGTGATAGCAGTGATGAGAAAGATTCCTTCAAATCCTCCTCCAAATCCATCCAAGAATTCAATCATCATAACCGAAACAAATGCCCATTCCTTCCCGTTGATAAATTGCATAAGAATTCCATGGCGGAAGTCTATTTTTCGAATATCTTCGTCCAAAGCAAGACGTTCAACCGGAAGACGAAGAATAATGACGCCAAGGAGAATAAAGAAAAGAACCCCAAACCATTCCAGTATTGAAAAGAACACTGAATCACTATCGATACTGTTTACAGTGATGCCCACAATCATGTGGACGATGATGAAGCCAATGACCATGCCAGTGATCAAAGAAATATTGCTTCGTGCACCGTGAACCGCAGAATGCGAAATCGCTGTGATGTTGTTTGGTCCCGGTGTGAAAAGACCAACTGCCAATATGGTGAGCAGACCAAAGAGCGCATCGGTTTCGATTGCCATGACTTCACCGACCTACGCAATCTTGGATTCCGAAACATCCTTTTTGTTGAACCAATAAAGGACAGCCGCGAGTATTCCAAGAAGTCCAATCGCCATGAGTAATTCATGGTCGAGTAACCATGATACTGCATCCAGCGCAACATCTCCATAGAAATAGATCAAAAGTGCCTCCAATCCAAAACGTATTCCACGTCCAAAAATTCCAGCAACGATGAACGGCTGTAACTTCATGTTGCTCGCACCGGCAATCCAGCCAAATACCTTGTATGGAAGAGGCGATACAGCAGCGATGAACATGCCCCAAGTTCCATATCTCTCAAACAAAAATTCGAGTCGTTGTCGATGATGTGGTTTTCCAAATCGGTCGAGAAGCTTGGTGCCGTATTGTTTTCCAATCGTATGGCCAACAATCGCACCCAATACAGAGGCAAAGGTGACGATGAACCACAACCAAAGCAACATGGAGGTGTTGTCTCGTTCCTCATACGCCATGGGCAAGAACATGATGTCCGGTGGAATTGGTTGGATAATGGCCTCTGTGAACGAGAGCAGTGCTAGAGCAAAAGGGCCAAATTGATTGAAGAAATCAAGAATAAACTCCTCTCCAATCATGGTGATAGGTAAAGATGCGGCTTCTTGAGGCTATGGGTTATCGACGTCTTCTTTACGTTGATTCAACACCGTTTCTTCATGGCCGTACTCGATACCTCTGCGCTATTGAATTGGCCGATTGAACGTTGCCAAGGAGAAATCGTTTCCATCCTTCAACAGCGTGAACTGGAAAACGTTGACCAACAACGATGGCTGCTGATCGATTCACTCGAAATGGATTGGCGTACTGCGACAACAGATGAGCGACAGACAGCAATCGAAATCGCTTCCGAGACAGGAGATCTACCACGGCTTTCGGATGTCGATATTGATCTCCTTGCCCTGGCTATCGCCAACAAAACCACCCTCGTTACGGATGATTATCGAATGAAAAACGTTGCTAGAAACGCGAATGTTTCCGTGGAGGGCGTCATGACAACAGGTGGGAAGAAGCAATGGAAATGGGTTCTTCGATGCATTGGGTGTCGTCAAACAGAGGAGGTTTCGTCCGAAGTTCATCGCTCAAAACATGATGATGTCAAAACCTGCGATCGTTGTGGTTCTCCAATGAAACTCAAGCGTGGATAATCACTCTTCATCATTGAGAGCTTCAAGTGCTGTGACCTTTTTCTCAAGTTCTTCAGCAGCCATGCCTGTTGGATCAATACCTACAGCCTTTGCACGGTCCATAAGGACTTGATCAGGGGTTTTTCCTCCTGCCTCAAGATCGGTAATCGTTGCTGCGGTTGTTGCTTCATTCAACCCCTTATGGAATTCACCTTTGGAACGACCGAGGGCATTCGCCATCTTTGGAAGTCGTTCAGCACCAAAGAGGATGAAGAAGATTCCAAGAAGGATGATGATTTCAAGCGGTCCCGGACTAAAAGCCATGCAGTTCCCCATGTGCCCCTGTACGTTGAGGCTTTCAAGACTTGCCATCGCTGACAAGGGATTGATTCGATTCAACCACCGGATACAGGTGGCAGAAGTGCGACCTCATCTCCACGTTGACAATGCACATCAACAGGGCATCGCTCACCGTTCAAGGCGACAGCTAATCCCTGACCGAGCCAATGCCCCAACTCAAGTTCACGAACAATGTCTTCGATACTAAGATTCTCTCGCCATTCGAACTTCGAGGTTCTGGACCCAATGGCTTCAGCGATGGGTCCGAATGCAAGAACTCGTACGTATCCTTCTGTCATGGACAGAGGTCGACGCGGTAGTTTATCAATACGCAACCGTATCGTTCTCCATGGCGTTTGCACTTCATGCCGAGGGCTTGTGGAAATTGTACGAATCTGGCGAGTCTGTCATTCAGGCGGTTCAGGACGTCTCACTCTCGATCGATTCAGGATCAATGGTTGCGATTATGGGTCCTTCTGGATGTGGCAAAACCACGTTGCTGAACGTTCTCTCAGGAATTGATGAACCGAATTCCGGAATGGTTTCCATCAACGGAGAAAACCTCTATGGCGCCAGCGATGATGAACGAACAAGGGTTCGTGGGAAACACATGGGGTTCATCTTCCAAGAATTCAATCTCCTCCCTGTTATGACCGCTTTGGAAAACGTGGAGTTGCCATTGCTTATCCAAGGAAAGCCTGCGAATGAGGCTCGAGAAGAAGCAACCAAGGCACTCACAGCAGTAGGTTTGGGCGATCGTTTGGAACATCGTCCTGCCGAACTTTCTGGCGGTCAGCAACAACGTGTTGCCATCGCCCGAGCGGTTGTCCATCGACCTGCGATTGTTCTTTGTGATGAACCAACGGGAAATCTCGATGCAGAAACATCAGCATCAATTCTTCACCTTCTGCGCACCTTGTGCAACGTTGGGAACACGACCTTTCTCATCGTAACACACGATGAATCCATTGCCAAGCAATGCGATTCCATACGGAGGATGTCAGACGGTCGTTTCATTGAGGAACCCTCAGAGGAGGAGTAGGTTTGTTCCTCATCCTGCTTCTCGCTTTTCTCCTCTCACTTGGAGCGCTTGGAGCAGTCGTTGGTCTACGAAATGAATGTTCCAAGGGCGGGAAGTTGGTCATTCTTCTAACACCTGTCGCAGATGGCGTCTTGACCTATGTTCTTCTGGAGTGGCTCGAATTCTCTTCATTGACTGCCTTTGTCGGTGGTCTGATGTTTGGAATTTTGAGTCTCCTCGGCGTTCAAGCAATTCTTTGTTCTAGACGGTTGTTGGCGTTTCGTCTCGCATGGCAACAATTGAATCGTAAAAAGCGCCAAGCAGCACTTCTCATGGCAGGATTAATGATCGGCTCAGCCATCATCAGTTCCTCCCTTATTGTGGGCGATTCACTCGATCAAACCGTACGCGAGGAAGTTGATGCGGCCTGGGGAGACACGGACATCCTTATCTCTGGTTTCGATGCGAATGCTGGACAGGTGACTGAAATCCCGCAATCGGTCGTCGAAGATCTCCGATCCTCTGGAATTCAAGACCTTGATTACATTCAGTCTGGCCGGGTTCTCTCGACTTCTGTTGTCACCGCAGAAGGAAAGGCAAATCCGAGTGTCGCTTGGTTTGCCCTTGAACATCAGGACGGTGAGAGGATTGGTTCGAAGGATAAAGGCCTAACCTGGTTCGAATTGGAAGAGGTCAATCGTTTTGCCACCGCACCTCAGGTTGTTGTTAATACGGCATTTTCCGATGAACTTGATGTGGAGGAAGGTGAAGAAATCCAACTCGGATGGTTTGTTCGCACTCAAGATGGAATCGAACGGATTGAAGAAAATTTCACGATCCATCAAATTGTGGCAATGAGTGGTCAAGGACAACTTGCTGGTACAACCGCTCCCGCCTTGTTCACCGATCTCGCCACTGCTCAAGAATGGCAACAATCTGAAGGTAATGTCACCTCAATTCGAATTTCTCTTGATGGTGAAACGGAGACACGCTCTGCAATGAATCCGGTTATTGATGCTGTCATTGAAACCTTGAACAACAGCATTGGCGTTGACGAATCGGGATTGCAACTCATCTCCGAACAAAGTGCGGTTACCCTTGCATCAACAAATGGCCTCGGACGACTTTCACCTCAAATCGTCACAAGTCTCGTGGAAAATCGTTCGACGCTTACACCGGAATCGACGTTGATGGAGGTCTTGCAAGTGCCACTTGTCGGCCTCGAATCACAGACCTCAAATCTGCTCACACTAGCTGACGGAGATATTGATGGCGTCTTTGTTGAAAACGAGACGTTATGGCACTGGGGGCCTGCAGGAATCGGTTTTGAAACCAATGAAACCTCATGGGTCTGGCGTGTTCCAAGCGGTGATATTGTCAACGATGTATCCGTTGATGGCGGATACGGATTTGCAGCATACGGCGAGGGGCTCATCGTTGGAAACGTTTCCACAGAGGATACCCAGGCGGTGCTCGATGACCACACAATCGTCGCAGTATCGTCAAATTCAAGCACATGGATTGCCCTTGAAACAGGGGAATTGACATCGATATGGTTCGGTGACCTCAGCAACGATTCGGCCCAGAACGTTGAACTGACACTCACCGTTCCTTCAACGGTTCTCGATTGGGAACTCGCACAGGATGAAAACTTCCTCTATCTCCGTAT
>JACETE010000083.1 GCA_013911465.1 Candidatus Poseidoniales archaeon | reverse complement strand
ATTTCCAAAGATTCGACAACATACATCACAGAAAACGGTGAAATTACGCATGACCATTCCGGAGCGAATCAGCGTACTTGGGATATTGAATGGAAAGCTCCTTACAGTGAGGAAGATGTACTGTTTACCATAGCAGGCAACGTTGTTGACGGAGACCATCAACCAACGGATGGGGATGATTGGTCTTTAGAAAGATATACCTCTTACGGAAGTGAAGTATCATTGTCAGATCAAATTCTTCAATATTCTGATATTTTAATTATCATTTTTCTTTTCGGCAGTCCACTTGTTTTGCTTTACCGGCAAAAATCATAATTCTTTGTGTAGGCTAAAAATTCACACCGTCTCTTGTGGGTTGATACAGACAACCGACATATCATTTCCACGAAATCGCGAGGGTTCTCTGATACCCCTCAAGATATTATGGAGATGTACAATGGGTGTTCAGTCCCCCAGTACACTGCCTACGCACGAGTATGACGGACTGCGAGCCCTTGTGACTTAGTTGATTGTGTACAAGGGTGTTTAGCACAACCCCTCGTAGACAGGCGCTATTCACTTACCCACGTAACAAGATTTATTTTCAACAAGTATATAATGTGAAGACTCAAAGCAACATTATGAGAGTACTTACTTTTGTTATTGCATGTCTTTTGGTTACAACTCTATTGTCATCCACAAATGGACAGATGCCTACAGCTCAAGTAGACATAACTTGTACGCCAGAAGAAGTATTTTTGGATTCATTTCCTAACTCTCCAAATAATACAACGGTCGTTAATTGTGTTTTGTCCAATCCGACCTCTTCCGAGGAAAAAGTAGAATTTAGTGGATCCGGTGATAATGTGTTTGAAATCGATCTCATTGACGGAGATGAATTCATAATCCCCGCCGGAGATAGTGTAAGTGCCAATGTTTCGGTTTCTGTTGCAGAAGGAACAAACCATGCAACATATTCTCTGAATTTCACTGCAGTTGTGACCGAAATGAATGGAGTACCTCCTCAAAACATTGCAGAAGAATCGATTAATGTTTTAGGCACAGTCAATCAATATGAGTCTTATGATGCCTCATATGATTCGCCGCTAAGTTTTACAGTTGTGCTATCGGATCAAACGCTGAATGTTTGGGATGCAATCACTGTTTCGAACAACGGAAATCATGAATCGATGATAAGTTTAGACGTTAGTGATTTGAACAATGATCTGGGCGATTACAACCTATCCACAACTGTCCCTGTTGTAACAAGACTCATCTCAAGCGGTAGTACTGATGAATTTCTACTTGGCGTAGGTGTTGTAGAATTCGGTAACTTGAACACCTCTTCATGGGAGTTGGTCGGTGAAAATGGCACAAAAAGACTCAACATAACATCATCAATTGGCCTCCAGAGTTCTGCGAACGCAACATGTTACGAGTGTACAACTCTCCTTGACGTCAATATAGAGATTTACGCAATCCAATCCTTAGTTGAAGATTCGGATTCAGAGAATGAAGATGCAGAAGATGAAAATGAACAAGTTCCTTTCATTGGCTTCACTGGAACATTGGCTGTATTGACATTAGCTTTCGCTTTATCGAAGCGTGAGATTTAATTCGAACACGAGAGCCCCCCTTGTGTACCTATACGACAACAAGGGTACCCACTGATTAGGGATTTCCAGGTCAGAACGAGAACCTTGGGATTAACACAAGAATATATTCTGCTTTCCTTTGATTGTTTTATCAGGCTCAACACACAATTTCTTGCGACTGATTGAAAGGAATTCCGTAGTGAATTTTGCTTCGGGATCCAATCCGAGTTTTTCCCTCAGTGAGTTTGCCCAATCCTTTGGCCATTTTTGTGGATAACCAGTAAGGTCCAATCCAAGAACTGCAGCTCCGATCTCTCTGTGGAATTGAGTAAATTCCACCATCTCTCCTCCACCAAGCCTGTTGGAAACGACTGCTTGGAAGATATCCCGGTTGTTGGAAACCGGATTCTTGACGCTATCAATTGAATTCAATCGAATCAATTCGTTGTTGATGTTTCGTATCTGTTTCTTCATTTCGTTGATTTCACGTTTCAATTCCTTGATCTCTTCATGAGAAATAACATCCGAAACCTCCTCTTCAGGTTCTGCGAATTTTGGTAACCCTGCTACCAGGATCTGGCCCTTGATGAAATCATAATCAAGAGTCGACTGATCGATTTTATCCCAATCCAAATCAGGGTATGTACTTCGCTCTCTTTTGATGGATTTTCCATCTTTTACCTTATCCTTGAAGGTATCATTGGTGATCAACACAGAGTTGTTCTTCAGTGCGAATTGGATGAAGTAAATATCCTCATCTTGTGAGTTGATCAACTCTATTTTTCCTTGAGAGATTAATTCATCAACAATGTTCATGTCACCTACCGTTGGTAATTCCTCGTTGGCCTTTCCCCAAATGTACGTTCCCTTCTTCAAGACTGCAACGGTTTGCCATCCTAAGTTCTCACCATATTCGATGGCTTGTTGTAAGCGCTCAGGGCGAATCTGAGTCAATCTGTTGCCATCTTTGTCTTTCATTACAATGTCAAAATCGTAATGAATTACATTTGCTCCATCGATGACTATGTTTGTACATCCTTGTATTTGTTTCATTCATTCACCTTCATTTCTGCGAATACTTCTGATAGTCATGGAAGGACATTCAAACCTTCGAGAATGAGAACAACACCGAGGACGGAGAAGAGTATAATCATCAAGAGAAAGAAAATAGGTCCCTCTGAACTTGAAACCCATGCTCCACCTTTTCCTGTCCAACTACTCCTCCAAAAACCTCCTTTCACAAGCAAGCCATATGCAAGATACATCAAACAGAGGCAACCTGAAAGTAGGGGTTCAAACTCAACAGCCAGGACTTACCACCATCAATTTTCATTTCGTATCTGTAGTCGTTTAAGTTATCGACACTAACTTTAGGCATTAGTTCAGTCAATTCTCCCTGTAAAATTATGTGTTTAACCAAAACGATTAATCTCGTGAAGCGGGAATGTTACATGCAAAGATTGCAATACCGTTGAATTCATGAGCCGTGTATCAATGACAATGACATGGCAGATGCTCGCCGATGCGATCTACTCATCATTGGCGCAGGACCCGGAGGAGGTTCAGCAGCCATTCATGCCTCTCGTCTTGGCCTTTCCACCATCGTCGTAGAAGCCGATCCAGAGGTTGGAACTCCAGTGCATTGCGGCGAATGCCTCTCCGACCTTGCAGTCCAGAATCTTGACTTGCAAATTCCTGACCATGTCAAGGCATTGGATGTGAAAGGCATTCGAGTAATTTTCCCCGGTGGGGAAAACAAGCTGTTGACAGAACCGGGCTACGTTCTCGAGAAGCACCTTTTCGAGCAATGGCTCATGGATGAGGCGATGGCACTTGGGGCGGAATTGCACCTCAATCATCGAGTGACTTCTATGAAAAGAATTTTCAATAGCGAAAATCAATTTTCCAATTGGATTATTGAAGGCAAAGGAAATGAATTTCCAATTGAATGTTCAGCCGTTATTGACGCATCTGGAGTGTCAGGAGCTGCATCAAAACTACTCGACATGGGGACAGAAGTGGAAGTTATAGCTGGATTCCAATACGAATTGAACGACGTCCCCAATGACGGGTATCTTGATTTCTACTTGTGGCCGAAGTACTCGCCTCATGGATACGTCTGGATGATACCCAAGGAAGGGGAACGAGCCAACGTAGGTTTGGTCACAACCGATAAGAAAGGTGCAATTCGCTATCTTGATTCCTTTATCGAAGACACGTACTTGGCAGGAAAGCCAACCGTCAATCCACCGTGGCGAAAAGAGGGTATGAAGATCAAACCATTTGGAGGAACAATTCCAATTTCAGGTCCTCGAAGCAAGACTGTTGACGATGGTCTCATCCTCATTGGAGATGCTGCAGGCTTTACCTCACCGTTGTTCGAAGGCGGCTCTCATCTTGCGTTGTGGTCTGGCCGTGAAGCGGCACATGTCCTCTCCAAGGCAATGAAGAGTGGCGATCTTTCTGCCAAAGCATTACGTCCGTACGAACAAGCATGGAAATCCACTTTCCCGCCTTATCATAAAATTCTGAAAGGCAAGGATGCCCTGTACAATCTCTCCGATGAAGAGATGACTGCGATGGCAAAGTGTCTTCCGCAGGAGCTGGGCAACATGAGCCCACTCACCAAACTCGGTATTGGATTGAAAATCATGGTGCGTAAACCAACCCTCTTGTTCAAGCGCGTCATTTCCGTTCTCCTCTCCTTTGGATACAGCCGTGCGAAACACTTCGGCTGGTGATGGTCCAACCCAAAGCAATAACAAGGGTGCTTCCTTGGTAACATCATGTGGGGGTGGACACTTTTTCTTGCCATTCTTGCATGCTTGGTCATGATGATTTGGCCGAAGTGGAGAGTTGAGCAACCAGCACTTTCGGTTGTACTTCACCTTGCAGTTGCTGCACCCTTCGTCGCTCTAGCATCTCGATTCATTGCGAACGACACCACCATTCTCCACGTTGCTCTCAATGGTGGAGAAGATCTTCCTCTCAAGTACAGATTTGCGGCAACTTGGGCTGCTCGAGAAGGACCGTTGCTCATGTGGGCTGCTTGGATGGGTCTTGTCGCATGGTGGTTTGGGCGACCCCTTGCTTCAGAGAAAGATCAAACGCACCAACTTCGCTTGCGCTTAATGCACGGATTTACGCTTCTTCTTCTCCTCATTTCGATGACGCTTGACCCATTCGCAGAAAACCCACTTGGACTGAAAGGTTCGGGATTGAATGAACTTCTGCAAACCGATCTGATGGTGATTCATCCACCGCTTGTTTTCCTTGCATATTCGCTGTGTATCGCTCTTGCGGCAACCAGTCTCGCTATTCTCCAATACGGAGACGATACCGACATCGACAAACGTATGCTTCATCAAACTCGGCCAGGTCTTCTCATTGCTACACTTGGGATTGGATTGGGAGGGCTTTGGGCTTACATGGTTCTTGATTGGGGAGGCTATTGGGCATGGGATCCTGTCGAAACCGGTTCCTTCCTCCCATGGCTTGCTCTCGTCCTCATGGGCCATCTTCGTACTCGGCCAGGACAGACCTCGACTTTGATGTGGACAGGGCTCGGCCTTGCCACAGGTGCCCTTGCATTATTCGCAACCTTGGTCACTCGTGCTGGTGGCGTTTGGGCAGCATCCGTCCACACGTTCGTTATCGGGGATTCCGATGGAGCACCACCCACGGATGTCTTCAGTCGAATGATGGTTTTGAAAGATCGAGCAGAAGGTGTTGAAATCGTCACTTACGTCTTGCTTATCCTTCTGCTCAGCGGAGTCTTCATTCGTGCCGCACAAGGTGCAACACGACGGCCGTTTTCGAATCTGTTTCTTATTCCAGTTGTTGGGGCTTTGATTGCCGTTTTGTTTGATTACAAAACCTACGAATACGCTCCTTCCTTGTTCTTCGTGGCGATGGTCTTCGCACCAACCGCTGTTGACTGGCCAAAACACCTTCAAAAGGACGAATCGCTCTGGTCGTACAGAGGATTCTTGTCGTTACCTTGGCTCGTCCTAGTGCCATCAGTTGCTTATCTCCTTACCCAAGACCTCCTCTTTGTTTTGCTTAACGCACTGATGTTCGTACCACTCTATGCTGCTCCAGATGCACGAAAAGCTTGGGGTTGGGGTGCTGCCGGAACGATGATGTGTTTGGCATCAGCATGGTCTGGTTTGGTTGAACTGCACGTTGCTGCAATTATGCTTGGATTCTACATTCTCCCTTGGCTTGTCATGGGTGAGGAAGAGATGGAGCAGAAGCCGTGGCTGACCCGCAAATTCCTCATGCGCACAACACTCTGGGCGCCTGTGGTTCTCACGAGCCTCTACATCATCCTCACGTTGATCATTCTCGTATCGAGCATCGACGCAGTTCAGTTTAATGCGCACGAACTCTATGGTGCTCCGTTTGTGATGGCTATGGCACTCGCCTTGTTTGCATACACATCCAGAAAACAATCTCCGAAACAAATCGTATCTGTTGTACTCGGTACCGCATTAGCATCAATTGTTCTGGCCATCCTCGTTCCTTCAGCGCTCGGTGGGGATGCGAATGAGGCCATCTCTGAATTCCTATCACGAGGAACCATCGCATGGCTGGTTCTTCCCTCAGTCTTGGTTGCAATCGTTCCCGTAGGTGCTGAAGTGTTCAATCGAGTTCAATCTTCTGGATTTGGAAAAATAGCTCCAGCAGCCCACCTGGTTCACTTTGGTCTGCTTCTCTTGCTGATCGGTCACGTCTTTACGACCGTTCTTGTCGACCGTGGGGATGCTTCACATCGAATTACGTTGGTTCGCGGAGAGATGGTTGAAGTCGACGGCTATAGCTATGTTT
>JACETE010000082.1 GCA_013911465.1 Candidatus Poseidoniales archaeon | reverse complement strand
ATGGACAACTATTACGACGAACGTAGCCACATCGACAAAGCGCTCGGGACCTACAATGGCAGCATCTATTGGGTTCAAGGATTGCAGGATTGGAACGTTGACCCTCACCAAGTGTTCGGAGGCCCACCGGGCGTAAATTGGTATCAAGAATACATCGACAACGGATACGACGTTGCTGGCATGATCGGTCAATGGGAACACAACTATCCAGATCAATGGACCAAACACAATGCGCAAGACTCTGGTTACGGTGGCGAAGCAATTCAGAACATGACTCGCTGGGATTGGGGCCAAGACTTGTTTGAGTGGATGGAATATTACCTCAAAGGGATTGGAGAAAAGCCAGATCTTCACGCCCAAATTCAGCGGAACGATGGCCAGTGGAGAATCGAAGATACGTGGCCTCCATTGGATGTCGAACCCCATCAAATCGATCTAGGAGATTGTACCAACGACGGTGCATTTGTCGGGGGCGGTGCGCCGGTTGTCGGGGGTGGTCAATCCCTTACCGTTGAATGTCCTGCAATCAATGAATTACAAGACTCACACATTGCAGGTCTTGCTACAATCCATCTTTCAGCAGTTCCAACGTTTGATGGAGGCCAAGTCTTCGTTGAGATGCAGGATGCTGTTACAGGTATTCGTCTCGGTCATGCGACCATGGATGTGCGTTACCATGCAGGTGGGTACGAAGCACAGACGGTTGTACCCGGCCAAGAAATCACCCTTCTCATGGAATTCCAGGCCATTGATGCTCTCCTGCCCGCAGGACATGGAATCCGCTTCGTTCTCACGGATCAAGGCGAAGACTACCTCGCACCAGCTTGCGGCAACACATGTACGGTACATGTCCTCCCTTCACTATCAATTGCAGAATTGCCATTAATCGACCGCTCTGGTTCTGAAGTCTTGATTACTCCACAATCAGATGAAGCGGCGAACAACCAATGACCTCCGATAGCAAAAAGGCAATGATTTACGCATTTGCTGAATTTTTGCTCTCTGAACAGAACAAATGGATAATTTATCCACATTCAATCCCAATGAGGTAGAACATTTGAGTAGTAAACATTTCTTTTTTTAGTCATTACACACAATGATTAGCAAAAATAATGAGCAAATGGTTCATATACCGTCCTCATAGGGACGCGTATGATACCCATGAATGATAAAGCAAAACTTGAGTACATTTGGCTAGACGGATACGAACCTACACAAAACATGCGTAGCAAGACAATGGTTCGTTCGAATTTTACAGGAACACTTGAAGAATGTCCTATCTGGATGTTTGACGGTTCCTCAACAAAGCAAGCAGACGGAAGCTCCTCCGATTGTCTTCTCCAACCAGTCAACATCTTCCCCGATCCACAACGTGTCAACGGTTACCTCGTCATGTGTGAAGTTCTGAACCCAGATGGGACTCCTCATCTCAGCAACGGCCGAGCAACCATCGATGATGATGATGCAGATTTTTGGTTTGGTTTTGAGCAAGAATACTTCATCATGGATGTTGATACACAACTTCCTCTTGGTTTCCCAGTTGGCGGCTACCCTGGTCCTCAAGGCCTGTACTATTGTTCCGTTGGTGGTAAGAACACACACGGTCGTTCACTCGTTGAAGAACATGCAGATCTCTGTCTCGAAGCGGGTCTCAATTTCGAAGGAATCAACCAAGAGGTTGCTTGCGGACAATGGGAATTCCAAATCTTCGCAAAGGGTGCAAAGCAAGCCGGTGATGAGCTCTGGGTTGCCCGCTACCTCCTTGACCGTTTGACAGAAAGTTACGGTTACTACATTGAGTACCATCCAAAACCAATCAAGGGAGATTGGAACGGATCCGGTATGCACGCGAACTTCTCCAATGGAGCAATGCGTGACAAGGGCGGAAAGGAATTGTTTGACAGTATCTGTGAAGCATTCGGCCGTAACATCGAGAAGCACATGGCAGTCTATGGGGCTCACAACGAAGAGCGTCTAACTGGACTTCACGAGACACAGTCAATCGACCAATTCTCATACGGTGTCTCCGACCGTGGGGCATCGATTCGCGTTCCTGCAACAGTCCCAACAGATGGATGGGTAGGTCGCCTTGAAGATCGTCGCCCAGCATCCAATGGTGATCCGTACAAAATCGGAGCAGTCATCATTGAGACGACGAAGTCTGTTTGTTGATTTCACTATTCGACGACTTGTTTCGAATGCGATAGACGCCTAGCGTAATCGCAATGATGAATCCTAACGTAAGGATGTTTGAAACGATCATGGCGATGGATTTGACAATAATTCCGTAAACAAGCCAGAGCGACAAAGAAGCTGTTACGGCAAGGAACGTTGGCAATGAAATGCCCTCTTCCTTTTCATCCACATATACGCGTCGGATCTGAGGAATCCAAGCAACAATGCCAATGAAACCAGCGACCAGACCAATTGCTTCAATCCAAGGTTCAGCCATCATCCCCACTCCTTTGGCCTTCGAGACGCATGTATTGAACCGATCATCATCCAATCCACTTCTTCAGCAGTTGTCTTTCCGACAACATGCATTTTCGCCTTCGGTCCATCTTTGCATTTCAATTCGATATTTCTTCCAGAATCATCACTGAGTCGAACTTTACTCATCGATGGCCGGAACAGGGTGAGGATTCCCCGAGGGTGTTCGACATGCACTCTCAAGTCACCGTGTCGGGTTCCATCCCACTCTTCGACTCCGGTACCTAAACCAAGGTTGAGCAAATCACCCTTGAGTTTCAAACCCCCGTGCATATGAATTTCATCCCACGTACCAAACCCGGCCATTGTATCTTCGAAATCACTGTCTTCAGGTGAACCTCCAGTGGATTGGATTCTGTCCAACAATTGCCGTTCATTGATCATTTCAGCAGGCAATTCAGGGAATGTTTCAGGCCACTCAAGACGTGGGTGAGTCATAGCAACAAGGACGTGAAAAGACATCTCATTTTCAGGAAATCGCTGTCGATGAATCTCTTCCAAAAGCCGAGCCTTTCGAGCAATTCGATGTGCAACCGTAGCGTGACTATGGGCCCCACCTTTGTTCCGATGCTGTAAAAATTCACCATCTTCAAAGACTTCAAACCGGCCAGACCAGTGTTTTTGTTCTACAATCAAGACGGTAGTTCCAGAGACGAGAATTAAATCGATTTCACGGCGGCCACCGTCAGGATCGGGTATACGGACGGAAGGGTAAACTGCCCAATTGTTGTTTTTCCCTGCAGCTCTGCAAAGTTTTTCCAAACGCAATTCAGCATTCTCTCCAGCTTGGTGGATTTCATCGGGTGGGAAAATCAACTTCCTTTTCCGCCAAAGCTTCCAACGGTCTTTGAGTCCCAATCCATCACCTAAGTAGTGCATCAACTGAAGATGCAATGAGCGTTGGCTTCTGTTCAGCACCTTCTGGAAGGGCATCAACATCTGCCTTTGTGGCTTCTCCTGAGAGCACTAAAATCCCCATGCATTTTGCTCGATTCGCCATTGCAATATCGGTGTACAGACGGTCGCCTACCATAGCACACTCTTCAGGCCGAAGGCCCAATTCTTCGATCTTATGGAGGATCATGCCAGCGTTTGGTTTTCCTGAGATATGTGTTGGTTCAACGCCTGTCGTTGCTTTGAACAATGCAAGAAATGCTCCAACATCTGGAAGACCACCATCTGGGGAAGGACAAACCATGTCGGGATGTGAAGCCATCAACGGAACGCCTGCATGAAGGTACAAACTTGCAGTTTCCAGTCGTTCATATGTTGTTTCAGTATCGTATCCGAGGACGACGAACTGCGGTTCTTGGGAACGTGTTGCAATTCCTTCATTTTCCAACATCTGACACATCCCTTCAGTCCCAACGCAATACGTTTGCGTGATGTTTTGTTGTTTGAGCCATGCGATACAGTCGTGCGTTGATAACAGAACATCTTCAGCTGTTGCCGGGATTCCCATCCTCTCTAATTTCTTGACGTATTGTTCGACGCTTCGCGAGGAATTGTTGGATAAGAAGAATCGCTGAACGCCCTGCTCATCACATCGATCAAGAAATTCCAAGGCCCCATCAATGAGTTTACCGCCCAAGTAAATCGTTCCGTCAAGGTCCAGAAAGACGGCTTTAATGCCTTCAAGGCTTGTCCCCATGATGCATCCTTAGAACATCAAGGTCTTGAACATGAACCATGGAGAGTGAAGATTTTCTTGGGCTTCCTTGCTTGCAATCATTTCGGTCATCATTTCTTGCAACTGAGGTTTTCGACCAGCCTTACCAACAAACCAGTTGAGCAACCACGATTTTCGACTTAGAGATTGCATCCGGTAACTGTTTTTGAGTTCCGCTCCAAGAGTTTTCCACACCTCTTCCTGGTATTCATCTGGAGTACGTCCTTCAAGGATATGGCGAGCCGCAATCTCTCCGGTTAACAGAGCATTTCCGACTCCTTCACCTGAAAATGGGTCGACGAGACTTGCCGCATCACCGACGAGCCAAGCTCCATCCATTGCCATTCGGCGAGGCTGATTTTTCTGCTTCTTTCGAGGTGAACCAAACGGAAGTTGCCAACCCTTAGTGCTTCCTTTGACCATGGTTGCATCTGCAAAACGCTCTTTGAATTGAGGATGATTGGCGATAATGTCGCTTTGTAATGCTTTCAATTTCTTTGATTGTTTGTCCATCAAATGCATGACCATTCCACAACCAACATTGACTCTACCTTCACCGATTGGGAAGATCCAAAAATAGCCAGGAATGATTGTGTCGACGAAGTGAATTTCGATGTCTCCGATGTTGCCTTCACAACCCTTTACTCCATCCCAGTATTCTCGATAACCGCCACAGTAGTGCTTGCGGTCAACCATAGTTTCTCCATAGGTATCGACAACCAATGATGTAGCCACAGGACAAAGGTAGCCCCCAGCACCAACAATTGCAGGAGCGTGAAATTCCATCGAATCACCCTTTCTCCCCCCAACAGTTAGTTGCACTCCCGTTGCTTTTCGTTGAGAGCCCGTTCCTTGACCGGGGTCCTCTCCATTGTTGTACAATACAGCCTTGACCGCTGCATCTTGAATAACCGAACCGCCACTTTCTCGAACAAGTTCTTGAACACGTTCGAACAACAAGTGGTCAAATTGTTGACGGGGTAGCGCATACCCTGCTTCGAGCCTTGCTACATCCTCTTCAGGCAGGGGGACGCGGACTTCCTTTCCATTTGGACTTGAGAACAAAATACCGTTCACTCTGAAATGCGGTGTGCCCTCTAGCGTTTCTTTCACACCAAGCGCTTTCACGTGAGAGAGCGACTTACCGCCAACGGCATCTCCACAAATTTTGTCTCGAGGCCAAACTCCCTTCTCGAGGAGGAGGACCTTTTTTCCGGCAATTGCGAGGTAGCCAGCAGCGGAACATCCGCCTGGTCCACCTCCAACCACAATTGCATCGAAAGATGCACCAGAATTTGGAACGGCTCCAGTCTCTATTGGTTGCTCCCAAGACGCCATGAGTTAACCACTTCTCGGCAACCTTTGAGGCTTCTTGAACGACCATCATCACTATGCACTATGAACGGGAGAGGCAATACATGGAGGCATCCATGCGACGTAAAGCGACGCTGGGCCTTTTGGCAGTCACTCTGGCATGGGGTGCGACCTTCATTTGGATGAAGCAAGCAATGAACGCCATCCAACCCGAAATTGAGCTTTATGGAAGAACTCCTGTCGTTGCAGCATTGGTAGGAGGGCGATTCTTGATCGCTTTCATAGCACTCGTTTTGGTTTCAAGGGAGGCACAAGCAGCACTTTTCAATCCCGAGTTATGGAAAGGAGGGGGAATCCTCGGAGGTATCCTCCTTGTTGGTTTTATCACTCAAATGATTGGACTTGATTCGATTACACCGTCAACCTCTGCGTTTTTGACATCACTGTATGTCGTATTTACGGCCTTAATTACAACGAAAATAACTGGACAAAACGTAACTCGCACGATGATCTTCGGGGTTGCACTGGCAACGTTTGGGGCTGGATTTATCGAAGGACCACCACATCTTTCTTGGGGTTGGGGCGAAATCCTAACCGTCATTTGCGCCTTTTTCTTTGCACTTCACATCCTCTTCACGCAACAAATTACTCAGAAGATGAGCCCAATTGGCGTCACGAGTACGTCGTTCCTTGTCGTAGTGCTCGGAAGCTTGGTCGTCGCACTTCTCACTGCTGGAAGCTCAACACCTGATACTATCGCAGTTGTAGTCAATGAGGGTGTGATATTACCGCTTTTGTGCCTTGGACTCATTGGATCATTGTTCGCTTTACTCTTGTTGAATATTCTCCAACGACATTTACATCCAGTCCAGGCAGCGATCATCTATGCGCTTGAACCTGTTTGGGCTACGATCTTCGCACTCGGTCTTGAAATGACTGATTGGACTGGTTGGATTGCGGTAGGTGGTAGCGCCCTTCTGGCTGGCAATCTCATGGTTGAGTTGAGGGAGACGGCTACAACAGAACACGCCCTTATTCCGGAAACCAATCAATCATCTCGCCCCCCAGATTCCGTTCTTATTCATCTAGGTCAGGAAGAATAATCCATCCAAAAGTAGCACATCGTTCAAGTCCTGCCTGTCACGAGGAAAAATTGGGCGAGCCTATGTCAGACCACAAAAATCAACGCGAGGCGACAAAAAACGTACACGCAGGAACCAACCA
>JACETE010000081.1 GCA_013911465.1 Candidatus Poseidoniales archaeon | reverse complement strand
TGCCACGCCCTGGCAAAAATGTCCTGTCCATTGACGGCGAGAAAATTGGTCAATTGACTTCAGGTGCGCCTTCTCCTTCGTTGGGGAATACTGGTGTTGGAATTGGATATATTTCTGGAGTAAAGGAATGAGATGAAGTTCTGATTGCAGCAAGCCCTCGTTCGTCAGTACGTGCTGTTATTATTCGCCCTCCTTTTGTATAGACGGCCCTCGTTTCTTGATGGTTCAATGACGAACATTATGAGCGCTACGCGACTGGTTGCAATTACCTGCGGAGGCGAGTCCTATGGTTGACCAATTACCAAACCTTGGAAGAGAAGAAGAAATGCTTAACGAAATGGGTGTTGAATCCATTGATGCACTGTTTGCCGACGTCCCTGAATCCGTTCGGATGATCGGTGACTTACCATTACCCGATGCCCAAAGTGAGGAAGAACTACTTGCTGATGCGAAGCGGTTGCTCGGAGCCAACTTAGCACTCGGTGACCAACCCTCTTTCCTTGGTGCAGGATTGTACCGCAATTTCGTTCCATCTTGTGTGTTCCAATTGGTTACCCGTGGAGAATTCCTTACTTCTTACACGCCATATCAACCCGAAGTTTCGCAAGGAATGCTCCAAGCCATGTGGGAGTTCCAATCCTTAATTTCCGAACTGATCGGAATGCCGATTACAAATCTTTCACTGTATGACGGTTCAACTGCTGCGGCTGAGGCACTGACCTGTGCTGTTCGAGTTCACAACCGAAAAGCAGAGCAGAAGGACACTGTATACATCTCAGGACTTACGCCTCCTGACCGAATTTCGGTGATTCAGAATTATTGCCAAGGTGCTGGTATTGAAGTCAAGATGTTGCATCATGACGACAACGGTTGCATCAACCTCGAAGATGCACAACGTGCTCGTGGTTCATGTGCAGTCTATGTAGAACAACCCAACCCAATCGGAATCATCGATGGAGGATACCCTTCATTGAAAGAAATCATTGGAGAGCACACTGCGTTGATTGTTGCAGTGCAACCCGTCTCGCTTGGATTGCTCGAGGCACCAGGGAATTATGGAGCAGACATTGTCGTTGGTGAAGGACAGCCACTCGGAAGCCCAATTACTGGTGGCGGCCCTCTGTACGGAATCTTTGGTTGTACCAAACCTTACCTTCGTTTGATGCCAGGCAGAATCGTTGGTCGCAGCATAGACGTCGACGGTAAGGAAGCGTATTGTCTCACACTTTCAACACGAGAGCAACACATTCGTCGTCACCGTGCAACCTCGAACATCTGTACAAACGAGACACTCATCGCCCTCATGGGAGCTATGCACATGTCGTTGTTGGGCCCGGAAGGACTTGAGCATCTTGCTGTTCGGAACATGGCAGCATGCACGCAATTGAAGCGCCAACTGACAGCTCTCAATGGAGTTGAACTCCCATACAATCAGGAATCTCACTTCAACGAATTTGTCGTTGAATTACCTGCCTCGACCTCCGCCTGTCTTGACCATCTCGAAGGTGAGGGGATTGTTGGAGGATTTGATGTATCCAATTGGTATCCTGAAAAGACGAATCAAATGTTGCTGACTGTGACCGACCAAACCTCCCAACGTGACATCGATCAACTGATACAATCCCTTGCTAATTGGACAAAGGAGGTGAACGCATGAGTCGTTTGTTTGACCATTATGGTGCTGAGGGTAAGGGCTACTCCCAACCTGCTCCTCTCCTAAGTTCTGATGATCTGGACATCCCACAAAACATGGCTCGAAAACAACTTCCTCGTTGGCCTCGACTCTCTGAACCTGAAATGGTTCGACACTACACTTGGCTCTCAAAGCGAAATTTCGGAATTGATACCGGATTCTACCCTCTAGGGTCCTGTACAATGAAGCACAACCCGCGCGTCAATGAAGTCGTAGCCCAACTTCCAGGTATCGCTGATATTCACCCACATCAGCCAGAACACCAACTCCAAGGCTTGCTTTCCATCTATTACGAAATGCAGGAAATGCTTGCAATCTGTGCTGGAATGGATGCTGTTACACTCCAACCTGTGGCAGGTGCTCAAGGTGAATTCACAGCTGTACGTTGCTTCCAAGAGTACTTCCGATCTCGAGGCGAAAATCACCGTACCAAGGTTATCGTTCCTGATTCCGCACACGGTACGAATCCTGCAAGTGCAGCCATGTCTGGTTTCGAAATCATTGAAATTCCAAGTCAAGAAGATGGACGAATTGACCTATCTGCTCTTCGAGCAGTTGTTGGTGATGATACCGCTGCAATGATGATTACCAATCCGAACACGCTTGGATTGTTTGAACAAGACATTGCTGAAGCATCCAAGATCGTTCATGATGTTGGCGGATTAATGTATTATGACGGTGCGAACTTCAACGCTATTCTTGGCAGAACAAGCCCTGGATTGATGGGCTTTGACGCTGTTCACTACAACTTGCACAAGACCTTCAGTCAACCACACGGAGGAGGAGGTCCTGGTTCTGGACCAATCGGTGTCAAGGAACATCTTGCTCCATTCCTGCCATCACCAATCGTATCACGTCGTTCTCCAACTGAAGACGAACAAAAGCAAACTGTTGATGATCATTGGTACACGTGGCACGTTCCCGAACATACGATTGGGAAGGTTCAGCAATGGCACGGTAATGCTGGTGCAGTTTTACGATGCTGGGCCTATTACCGACGCTACGGTAAGGAACTTCGAACGATGTCTGAGCATGCTGTTCTCAATGCCAATTACCTCCGGCATGCAATTCATCGAGAGGCGAAGGCTGCAGGCGTTGATCACCTCTTTGTTGACGGTGCAGATACAATCGTGGCCAAGCATGAGTTTACTCTCTCTCTTGGCCCTGCAAAAGAGAGTCTTGGAATATCAGCAATGGATGTCGCCAAGGGACTTCTTGACATGGGCTACATGGCTCCAACCGTCTACTTCCCTCTCGTCGTTCCAGAATGCATGATGATCGAACCTACTGAAACGGAATCAAAAGAGACGCTTGACACATTTGCAAAGGATTTCTGCAAGGTACTTCAGCTCGATGCTGAGACACTCCACAATGCCCCGACCACAACCCCAGTCCGACGTGTTGATGAGGTCTATGCGGCTCGAAACCTGTGTTTGCGTCATCCATTTGACGATGAATGACTTCGTAGTGTAATCGGTTCTTGAGTGAATTGCAGTAACTCCCAAGTGAGTTGCGATGAATACACGATCAGTGCCATGCTCAGCAAGACCAATTCCAGAATGAGCATCCACCATGATGCCACAAATGCAGAGGCAACAAGCATTGATGAGACCATAAGTAAGCCAATAAGAGGGATACTGGGTCGAAATCGAACCAACAATTCATCTCCAATCTCACTGTAGGTGAGAATGACGAATTGAAGCAACCCTCTCTGCACTTGAACTTCTTCGCCACGATGAATGACGCTCAAATCCTTGTGCTCATCCAAACGAGCAAAGAAAGAGTCAGAATCACATCGATATATCTGTTCCATTATGCGAGGAAATTCCATTATCAATATAATTTCATCGCCGATATGCAACAGACACAAGAACTCCCTCTCCATCCAACCACCATGGTAGGGCTTTTTGTTGAGGGATGGTATCCTTCTGAGGAGAAGGCAATCATGAACACGCCGCTCTTTACAATGGCAGCCTCACTGCTGACAATGGCCTTCCCTGTCCTGATGATGATTTCAGGTAAGTATGTCCTCTTCGTCCCTTGGTTGATCTGTATATCTGCAATACTTTTGGGCATCGCTCTTCTCTCAACTTTCGTTCAGCGTCGTGTATTGGTCATGCACAGAGGTGTACACCTGAGCGTGGTTTTTCTTGTCTTCTCGATTCTCTTTTCATTCATAGATGGAGTCTCATCTTGGTTCGCCCTTCTTTTTTGCATCGGCTTATTTGTGACTACATTTCGTGTGGCAAACAAAACATCTGCTGGTTACGGCGTGCAATTTCGACGAGAATGGGATTCAAAGAAGTCCCTCAAACTACATCCCAATCGTATGTCTCACTGGAAGATATTGAATTCAAGACCAACCAGTGGTCTCATGGCTGTTTCAAGGACCAGTCGTCAAGTCGCGGTCATGTATTGCGAGTTTACAGAGGAAGAATGTTGGTTGCATTTGGATGTCTTTTCATCGGATATTTTCGACCTTGATGGGTTTGTAATTGAAGAAGTCTAAGGGGTCATGTAAAAGAACTACCCGCGATGCGGATTAGTCATGGATGTATCTATCTTACTTGGCTCGAAGTCTGACATGCCGATTGCAGAAAAGTGTACAAAAGTACTCGACAAATTTGGCGTAAACTATCAATTGAGGGTTGCTTCAGCGCACCGCTCTCCAAAATTTGTTGAAGAGATCATTCACAAGGCAGAAGTAGATGGATGCAAAGTATTCATCGCAATGGCCGGTCTAGCAGCTGCTCTTCCTGGTGCTGTAGCAGCGTTGACAACCAAGCCTGTTATCGGAGTGCCTTGCGGTGGGCGTGTTCCTTTCGATTCCCTCCTTTCAATTGTTCAACTTCCTCCGGGTGTTCCTGCAGCGACCGTTGGTGTTGACCGAGGAGACAATGCTGGACACCTCGCAGTGCAAATGCTTGCACTTGTCAACGATGACATGGCACAACGCCTCGTTCAAGACAAACTCGATCAAGTTGAGCGTGTACTCCAAATGGATCGAGAAGTGAACGGCAGGGCTTGAAATGTTCAATGCGCCTGAATTTATTGAGGAATCAATTCAACAAATGAAAGCAACCATCGATGATGTTGCTATCATTGCGTGTTCAGGCGGTGTTGACTCAACCGTGGCTGCAGTTATCGCAAACAAGGCTGTCGGAGATCTTCTGCATTGTGTCTATGTTGATACTGGATTCATGCGAAAGAATGAGACAGAAGAAATTGAAAGCATGCTCGCACAACAAGGTATCAATTTGATCACAGTCAAAGCAGAAGACCGCTACTTTGAGGCTCTACAAGGCGTCACTGAGCCTGAGCAAAAGCGCAAGGTCATTGGCGAATTGTTTATTCGGATCTTTGAGGATGAGCAAAAGAAATGTGGTGCCAAGTACTTGGTTCAAGGTACCATTGCTCCAGATTGGATTGAGTCGGGTGGTGGCGTTCGTGATACAATCAAGTCCCATCACAATGTTGGTGGCTTGCCAGAAGACATGACCTTGGAAGTTGTAGAGCCACTTCGTGAACTGTACAAGGACGAAGTTCGAGAACTCGCTCGAGAACTCGACATTATTGTAGCAGAGCGCCAACCCTTCCCGGGACCTGGTCTTGCTGTTCGAACACTTGGTGAGTTAACTCCTGAACGTGTTGAAGTTGTTCGAGAAGCATGTGCTATCGTCGAAGAAGAATTTGAAGCCGGTGCAGCCGCAGGTGAAATGGAACTTCCTTGGCAATACTTTGCTGCACTCCTTCCAGTACGTTCAGTTGGCGTTCACGGGGATGTTCGAGCGTATGGTGAAACCATTGTCGTCCGAGCAGTACGAAGCATGGATGGAATGTCTGCTCGTTATTCAGAAATCCCACATCACATACTGCAAAAGATCAGTACTCGTATCACCAACACGGTGAAGGGCGCAGTCAATCGAGTAGTCTACGACATTACGCACAAACCACCGGGTACTATTGAGTGGGAATAGAGCGTTAATCGTCTTCTTGCTGTTTTTGCGATTGTTGAATGAGTTTGATTTGTTGCTCTTTCTTGAAATACGTATACCAATTCCAAAATCGTGCAGTGACAGCAACTGGAAGAAGGAAGCAAAACAACACCCCGAGTGTAGTTTCGGATACCATGTGGAATACTTCCGCATGATGAGTCGGTTAAAGTTACGCCGATTGTGGGGCTCGAACCCACGACCTTGGGATTAACAGTCCCACGCTCCACCAGCTAAGCTAAATCGGCGAGTTTGGCCAGCAACCTCTCCTTTATGACGGCTTCCATTGATTCAAGTCGTGGGGCAATCGGATATGGTAACCGTTTCAAGGATTCGAGTTCCAAGTTTGACTTGATAATCGGAAATTGTTATGGCTTGTTTTAGGCGTTGAATCAGCTGGATATCGACACCGAATGGCGCGTCAAGGGTCATGATTACATCTCCAGATTCGACACGTTCTCCAATTGAACGATGAATCTCGATTCCTATTCCATGATCGATATCCGACCCTTGAACAGAACGGCCTGCGCCCGCCTCACAAAGGACTTGGCCGATGACGAGAGCATCCAAATCAGCGAGATAGCCTGATTTATCAACTTGGATTGAATATCGCTGAGGTGATCGTTGCAAAACATCCCATGGTTCATCGACCAGTTGTTGAGCGACCGATTCATCAACGCCTTGACGTACTAACATCAATCTGAATTCGTTGAGTGCAGAACCGTTGGCGATAACTTCACCGATGTCAAATCCAAGTGCGTTTGCTTGAGCATGAATCAGTTCCATTGTGTCTGTGGGTCCTTTTCCTTTTAGACACGCAATGGATTCTGCAATCTCATGACTGTTTCCAAGCATAGTTCCGATCGGATGGTCCATATCGGTTAATTGTGCTGTGACTTGAATTCCAAGTTCAGTTCCAACGCGTACCATGGATTGAGCAAGTTGGCGGGCATCGTCGGAATGTTGCATGAATGCTGCCCGGCCGTATTTGACATCGAGGACGAGTGCTTCGATGCCTTCCGCGGCTGTTTTAGAGAGTATTGATGCTGTAATCAGACCAATGCATGGGAC
>JACETE010000080.1 GCA_013911465.1 Candidatus Poseidoniales archaeon | reverse complement strand
AGACAGATCTAGGACATAGCCCTCGGATTCGGATTCATTCAAGGCTTGAGTCAAGGTGTCTTTGGTTTCTTGCAAAGCCACGCCTTCGTTTTCTTCAGTATTACTCAGGTCGAATTCAGGTGTTCCGGCTAAATCGATGTTGAGCGTGTTTCGAGAGAGAGGTTCGTTGCCCGAAACTTCTGCGAGATTTTCGACATTCATGTAGGCGACAACGTAACTTGATTCTTGAGGAAGAATTGAGTCAGGATTTGCATAGAATAATTCCAATGGGCTGTTGGCAAATCCAACAACGGTTAGAGTTCGTACACCACCTTCGCCAACAATAATTTCAATCGTATCTCCGAGTTCCATATTGATTTCATCATTGAGAGCAAAATGAGCATCGATAACAATCTCACCAGCAGAGGGTGCTACGGAACCCTCAACCGCCCAAAGTGTGTTGACCTGTCCTTGTTCAATTCCGTAGAATTTCGAGGCAATCCAATCGGTTTTGGTCTTGGATTGACCCGTCAAGACAAGACTTGACTCACAACCGTTGTGGTCAATGGACAAACATGCTTGTGTAAGATTGTCTTTGTTGACAACATCATAACTTGTTGCCATGAGATCAGCAAAGTTTGTCTCAGCGTAGAAATCATCGTACACCCGGTCAGCATTGCGAGAATGTTCCGAAAAGACAATTCCCGCATAGACCGAGATGGTGATCAGGAGAACGACTGTCAAGATACGTAGTTTGGTTCGCATTAAACTACGCGACAAACGTCGTAACAGCAGCGTGTTCAAACGGTTCACTCCAACATTGATTGGGCCATGCCCTTGATTTTAGAACCAATTTTCTTGACACCATCAACGGTATTGTCTACAACCGATTCAGCCGTATGCTTTGCAGTCATTGCAATGCTTTTGAGCCCACCAGATTCATCTTCAATGATTTTTCCACTATCGAGATGAATGATTCGTGTTGCAAAGCGTGTAAGCGATTGGTCGTGCGTCACAAAGATGGTGGTCATCTTTTCTTTTCGACATGTTTTGATCAGGGCTTCCATAACCATGGTTGATGTTTCCGAATCAAGGTTTCCAGTCAGTTCATCCCCAAGGATGATTCGTGGGCTTTTTGCAAGTGCACGGGCGATGGCTACACGTTGTCGTTGACCGCCAGACATTTGGGATGGAAATCGATCTTCGAGGCCACTAAGCCCAACAGATTCAAGCAATCCCATAGCCTTCTTTCTGTCTCGCTTTCCTGCTAAATCTTGAACCAGCAGAACGTTCTCAAGTGCAGTCAAGTCCGCGAGGAGATTGAAGAATTGGAAGATGTAACCAACGTTCTCTCGTCGAAATGTCGTCATGTTTTCAATGTGGCCAAGTGGCACATTTTCACCATGGAATTGGTAGGATCCACTGGTAGGAATATCCAGCGCAGCAATTGTGTTCAGAAGCGTTGTTTTACCTGAACCAGACGGTCCGAGGAGTGCTACAATTTCACCTTCTTCAATGGAAAGGGAAATGTCATCCAAGGCTTTGACGAGGGTTTCATCTTCTCCATAATGTCGACTGAGTTGACTGAGTTGAATGATTGCCATACGGCCCCCTAGGATAGGTCCGATTTAGATGTTCTTAGGGAGGCCCTAAACTTGTTGCCAATCGTTCCCGTTCCACCAAAGGGTCGAACCATCGCTCATCAATCGCCAGGTGTGGCCGTTCTCATCCGTCCATTGATTTTCGACGGTAGGTGTTGCAGCTACAGGCTGAACCGGTTCAGCAGATTGGGCAGGATACACTGTCTGTGAAGTTTGCATAGACTCAGTTTCCGGTAGTGGGGTCACCATCTTCGAGGTCTCATCCTCTCCGTTGTTCCTTCGCAGGAAAAGTAGAGCAGCGAGTGCAATGACGACCACGCCAACTCCGATCATGATCATCATTTTCGTACGAGCTGCTTCTTCTTCCTCTTCGGCTTTCTTTTGCTCGTTGTCGCCAACGCCATCACCATCACTGTCCATGGTCTCAGTTGCATCATCCGGGAACGCGTCGGCATTGTCACCAACACCGTCATCATCCGAATCCATGGTTTCGAGAGGGTCGTTCGGGAACGCATCAGCGTTGTCGCCAACGCCGTCGTTGTCTGAATCAACAGATTCAGTTGCATCCATCGGGAACACATCAACACCATCCAGAACGGTGTCATCATCCGAATCTGTATCCAGTCGATCCGTTCCCTTGGCGAGTTCGTCGAGGTCGTTGAGCCCATCGTTGTCATCGTCGGTATCTGCGTTATCACCAACACCGTCTCCATCGAAGTCCAATGTTTCTGATGAGTCGAGAGGCAAAGCGTCTTCGAAGTCGTTGACCTCATCCCCATCGGTATCCTCGTCGAACGGATCGGTACCGATCAGTACTTCTTCCGTATCAAGAAGGCCATCGTTGTCGTCATCGGTGTCTGCATTGTCGCCAATCATGTCTTGGTCAGCATCGCTTGTTTCAGTAGCATCGTTAGGGAATGCATCAGCGTTGTCGCCTACTTCGTCACCATCGCTGTCTGCTGATTCGCTAGGATCGTTGGGGAATGCATCCGCATTGTCGCCTACGTTATCTCCATCCGAATCAACGGTTTCCGTTGCATCGAGGGGGAATGCATCAGCGTTATCGCCAACACCGTCGAGATCAGAATCCATGGTTTCTGAAGCATCATTAGGGAATGCATCCGCATTGTCTCCGACGCCATCCAAATCGGAATCCATTGTCTCCGAAGCATCGTTGGGGAATGCATCAGCGTTATCGCCAACACCGTCGAGGTCAGAATCCATGGTTTCTGAAGCATCATTAGGGAATGCATCGGCATTGTCTCCGACGCCATCGAGGTCGGAATCCATTGTCTCCGAAGCATCGTTAGGGAATGCATCCGCATTGTCTCCGACGCCATCACCATCGGTATCCATGGTTTCGGCTGCATCGTTGGGGAATGCATCACCGTTGTCGCCCACTCCGTCGCCGTCCGTATCGACAGTTTCCGAAGCGTCGTTGGGGAATGCATCCGCATTGTCACCGACACCATCGCCGTCTGAATCTGCCCATTCGTTCGAATCGTTAGGGAATGCATCGCTCTGGTCTCCATATCCATCACCATCAGCATCGTAATCAATGATCTCGACAGAGTTACTGGAGGTTATCTCAGTACCGTAATCCGTACCGTCACTTGGTGTGACCTTGATGGTCCAGACCTCTCCAATGGTTGTTGCGCTTTGGTCAAGAGTAGGTTGGTCGTTGTGTTGTGAAACAACGATTCCATCCTTGATCCATCGAATTTGGGTTCCTGATTCGGAATCGCCATCGGGGTCGGCATAGTCGTACTTCGCAAACAGATTGGAATCGTAATATGCTGAAGTGATTGCCGTCGTTGACACCGGTTGATCTGTAATGTAGACGTTTGTGGCGGTTGGAGCGGTATTGGCAGGACCAGCTTCAGGGATTGTGATCGAAGATGATGTCCATGCATCACTGGAAGTTGCGCCGTTACCGTTTGCGGTGAGGACTGCGATATCAACGCTGGTTGTTCCACTCCCAGTAGAAGGAGCGGTCCAATCAAACGACCATGACCGGTATGAACTGGTGGTGTGAGTTGCAGACTGGCCGGATGTGTCGATTTTGACCGACATGATGCCAACGCCTGGGATGGAGAGTGTACCTTTGTCGACCACGACATTGAATCCACCATTGCTTCCAGAGACGCCTCCTGACACCGAGATTTGGATGTTGTACGTTTGGCCGGCTGTGTAGGTTGAGGGGAAGTTCTCGCTAAGGGTTGGTGTGCTGCCGCTGTAGTGACATGTGCATCCACTACCGGCCTGGTTGTGGATTCCATTTTGCTTTCCTTCCATGGTCGGAAGAGCAAGCACCGTGAATGCGACAAGAATGATGGTTAAACAGCGTGTTAGTGTGTTCATAACCTGAGGGCGTAACGAGTATGTATAAGAAAAGTGGTACAATGTTTTGACGTTAAACCAGCAAATTTTCGAACATTTGCGATTGTCAAAGGCCGCGTCGCGATTAAATAGGGGAGTTTGGTCGGAGGGATGCCTACGTTCGTATGGAAGGAGTTGAGACAGTATGCCAAAGCCATGGACCTCGAAGTTGATCATCAAGCAACTGGGTGTGCAGAAGTGCAACGGAAGTCTCGACGCCGCAGTTGAGAATCTAACCCTCGAACAAGCGATGAATGTCGCTCGTGAGAAGGCTGATCTCGGCCACTTGACTGGAGCCGACCTCAAGGCACAGACCCGAGAAGTTATCGGAACCTGTGTCTCCATGAGAGTCAAGGTCGAAGGTCATTGGGCAAACGAAGCCCTCGAAATCATTAGCAAAGGAGAATGGGACGAGCGCTTTAACTGAAACAAACATCACGAACCGCAGGAGAGGCGAGAGCCTCGCAGACTGCAGAGGTGAGACGATATGGAAGAAAACATCAACACCGCCATCAAGCAAGCCCTCGAAGATGCGCCAGAGCGCAAATTCGTGCAATCGATTGACATAGCCTTTACCATCAAGGATGTCGATTTGAAGAACCCGACCAACCGTATCAAGGAAGAGATTCGTCTTCCATCTGGTCGTGGTCGAGAAGTTAAGATCGCAATGTTCGCTGCAGGTGAAGCAGCAACTCGTGCCCGTGAAGCTGGAATTACTGTCTTCACTCCACCAGAAATCGAAGAACTTGGTGGAAACAAGGGTCGTGCAAAGAAAATTGCAAACCAATTCGACTTCTTCCTCTCCGAAGTCCCTCACATGGGATTGATTGGACGTTACCTCGGTACCGTTCTCGGGCCACGAGGTAAAATGCCTCGCCCAGTCCCTCCAACACTCGATCCAGGTGCCATCGCCACCGGTTTGCAAACAACCGTTGTCGTCAAGTCTGGTGACAAAATGACCTTCCACGCAGTTATTGGAACGGTCGAACAATCTCAAGAAGAAATTCTCGCAAACGCTATGGAAGTCTACAACCGTGTTGTCGGACGTCTTGAGCGCGGCGCTGGAAACATTCGTTCCCTCTTCGTCAAGACGACAATGGGACCTGCAACTCGTGTCGAGGTGGTCCTTTGATTCCAAAGGTCATGTCCTGGAAGCGTGACACTGTTGAGGATCTCCTCAACATCATCAAGAGCGGTGAAACACTCGCTGTTATCGACATTCACGGCGTTCCTGCTGATACAATGATCGGAATGCGTGAGGGTCTTCGTGACAACATGGCAATCCGTGTTGCAAAGAAGCAACTCATGCGTCTTGCTTGGGAACAAGCAGGAAAGGACCTTGACGTTCTCGAAGAATTGTTCAACGGTGCTGTACAACCCGCTGTTGTTTCCACATCATCGTTCAACTCCTTCGAAGTCTTCTCAGAATTGAAGAAGACCGAGGCTGGCCGTGCTGCAAAGCCTGGTGACGTTGCTCCTGTCGACATTATTGTCGAGAAGCAAGACACTGGAATGCCACCTGGCCCGATCGTTGGTGACTTGAACTCCGTTGGAATCCCTGCAAAGATCATGGGCGGTTCCGTTCACATTCAGAAGAACCACGTTGCACTCAAGGCTGGAGAAGTCTTTGAAGGCGACCTCGGTATGCTTCTCGGACAGATTGGAATCAAGCCAATCGTTACAGGACTACGACTCTGTGGTACCTACGAAGATGGTGTTGTTTTCTCACCATCCACACTCGATATCGACTTCGAACAATTCGAACAAGATTTGATTGGAATGGCTGCAGGTGGATTCAACCTCGCTTGCAACATCACATGGTTTACTTCACAAACCATGCCAACATTGCTCGCAAAGGCAAGCGGAGAAGCGCTTGCTGTTGCACTTGAGGCAGCGATCACAACCGCTGAAACACTGCCTCATCTACTCGGACGAGCCCACCGCAGTGCCATGGGTATTGCAGGCTCGCTTGACTCCTCCGCCCTTGATGACGAACTAGCTGCTATGCTAGGTGCTGCTGCTTCAGCAGCATCTGCTGCAACTGTCGTCGAGGCGTCTGATGCCCCAGCCGAGGCAGAAGAGGAAGAAGAGGAAGAGGAAGAAGAGGGCGGCTTTGCCGGTCTCGGAGATCTCTTCGGCTGAAACAAAAACAAAACATTGAGGTGAAATGAAATGGAATACGTTTATGCTGCTATGCTACTGCACGCTGCTGAAAAAGAAATGACCGAAGATAACATCACAGCCACACTGAAGGCTGCTGGTGTAGATGTTGATGCATCCCGAGTAAAGGCACTTGTTGCTTCTCTCGCTGGTGTCGACATCGCTGAAGCAATGACCCAAGCCGTCGCTGCTCCTGCCGCTGCTGCAGCACCTGCTGCTGCTGGCGGAGACGCCCCTGCCGCTGCCGAAGAGGAAGAGGAAGAGGAAGAAGAGGAAGCTGGCGGATTCGAAGGTCTTGGCTCTCTCTTTGGTTGAGTTCAAACCCAGAAACCCATCGCTCAAGATCATTGATGCCGAAGGCATCAACCGATTCCAAAGCGTTGCGTGAACTCAACTGTGAAGGTCATCTCATCCCAGGATGAGATTCGCGCAGCGTAACCCTAGCATCGCATGGTTCTTGCCAGAGCAACAGGTAGGATTGACATGGTGCGACGAAACAGTCTCGATCTCGAACTGAGCGTCGCTCCTGTTGATTGCATCCGTGCTCTTCGACAACTCTGTGAAAGCAAAGGCTGGTCTCTCGAACGACACGAAGGCGCCCGCCTCGTCGATCGATTTGCAATCATCATGCCAATGGCACAATCCGCACGAACGCTTGGATTGAAAGTTCTCGATGGACCGTTAATGGGTCTTGAATTGACAACATGGTCCGAAGTTCGTGGTTCTGCTGGAGCCGTTCACATCTGTTC
>JACETE010000008.1 GCA_013911465.1 Candidatus Poseidoniales archaeon | reverse complement strand
ACGTTTTCCTTGAGTTCATCGCTTGTCATGGACTCAGCATCGAAGCGTTCTGCATTGACCCAATGCAGATGATGTTGCGTGAACACAAGGGGTTGAGGTGGAAGCGGAAGTGGAGAATTTGATGGCTCATATGGCCACATTCGTGGGATTTCTACAAGGTTCATTCAATCACCACTTTAGTTGAAAACCGACTCATACATGCACTGTGGGCATTTGATTTTGATTGGACGCCGACTCGGAATTCCAAGTGCAACACCACACCCAGGGCACATAATTGCCTGATCAACTTGTGCGCGTCGATCTTTTGCCCCACTCGTTGGATCGTAGTCAAAGTGCAACCCTTCCATTGAAATTTGCTTTGGTTGGTTTGGAAGCTGAGGCACCGTCTTGCTCGCCACCGGTTCAAACGGTTGTTGTGATGGCTGCTGTGATTGACTTGCTGAACGAAGTATGGACATGATCTCATCCGCACTCATCGCGTATTTTCGAGCGAGAGCATCAACTTCGAGTGTCAAATCGTATCCTTGCAAC
This sequence comes from Candidatus Poseidoniales archaeon, assembly GCA_013911465.1. GTDB lineage: Archaea > Thermoplasmatota > Poseidoniia > Poseidoniales > Poseidoniaceae > MGIIa-L2. Next base: position 27,842 of record JACETE010000008.1, on the reverse strand, counting down.
CCAGCCAACCGTTGCAGGTCCTGTGCAGAGATGGAACTCATGATGATGCGTTATGCTTCCTCAATTTGAGGTTTGAGGGTATGTGCGTGCAAATGGTCCGACTTAGATGCCCCAGTATCGCTCGGACTGTGCCTGCTTTTGTCGAAGTCCCTTGAGGATGGTCATTGTCACCCACAGAACGGCAATCCAACCGAACGGAACAGAGAGTGTATCGATGATGTTCTGAACATTGAACTCGTAGGCGTTCCCTTGCAAGATGTCGATTGCAATTTCCAACGATGTGTTGACGAAGGAATAGACGACCATACCGAAGATACTCAAAACGATCAGTGAACCGGAGAAACTTCCACGCTTGAGGCGCAACAGCATGAATCCAGCAGTGGAGGTCAAGAACGCAATAACGATCCATGCAAGAGATGAATTCGCAACTTGCATCCATAGAATGGATTTGGTTTCTGTATCAACGAGGTCATCGAACGTTTGCCATCCTTCAGCTCCCGCAAAGATAGCACTGAAGACTGTTGCAGTCCACAACAAGGATGAGAACATTGCAGCATCAGCGTTTTCACGCATTTCCTGAATGACTCGGTTAACCGTTGTTTCAATTCCTGCACCTTTGGCGAAGATGAACAAACCAAGGAGAAGCGGAAGGCTACCGATGACGATTCCACCGATTTCATTTGGTAGCATGATTCCTAGTCCGAGAATGGCAAGAACGAGACCGAGAGGAACCATGAATCGAGCACGCCACTTCGGATCTTCCAAAGCCTTGACGATGTAGTAGTAGGTTCCTTCGATACCCTTGGATTGCTTGACGATGATTTTCTCAACATGGTCGATTCGAACTTGTGATTGGATGATGGGCAGGACCGCTTCGTCTTCTGCTCCATCGGTAATCAAAATTGCTTCATCCGGTTGATATGCAGAAACGACTTCTTCCAATTGAGCGGCAATTGCACGGTCAGATCGAACACCGACCTTTTCGTCTCCCGTCAGAATTGCAACCTCAACTTCATCATCATCTGCGCCGTTTTCAAGAAGGGCATCGTGTTGAGAAAGAGCGCCCAAGATAGCGTTTGTATCGCTCTCTTCAGGGTCTGCAATTCCGAGTTTGAGGGCTGCAGTTAGGACTTGTCGTCGGCCGACAACAGGGCCACGAATTGACGTTTTGATACCAAGATCATTGTCTCGGTCAACGGTCAAAACGAGGACTCTTGCCATGGTGCTCCCTGTGTAGTGGTAAACACTCCTCCACTTCAAACTCTTGCCTCGTCAGAGGTTTCTTCTTGTTTCTTTTGAGGTGCTTCGGATTGTTGCTGACGATGTTTCCTACGTTGTGTCGCACGTATGTACTTCAGTGGATGATCCAACCAAGGCTGATCGCACAGACGGTCATCACCTGGTAGGACAGGGCAGTTGTGGTTGACCTTCAGTTTTCCACAACCTGATGGTGTGTATCCGTGTTGATAGACGTGGCCAACTTGGTAGGTTGTGGTGCCTGCATCAAAATCAGGTGCACCCCGGAAGAATTCCACACACGACTCCTGTGGTAATGCCAACGTTGCAGCCATTGATGCAAGGAACAAACGCCCAAAGTGGTTGACGTTGACTCCAGCAGACAAGTCCGCAACGGCCTTCCTCATGCACGGTGGCCAATCGTCCTCCTCAGCACCAACCAACGCGATGGCGTCACTGGTTTTCTGAGCAAGAAGATTTCGAACCATGCCCACTGGTTCTGCAAGACGAACAGCGAGATCAGTTGTAACTTCAGCCATTTTCTCAATGCCTTCTTTCTCTACATCGGACTTGATGTGTTCTCTCAATAAACGAGCCAGTTTCGCAGTTGAGGAGTACTTTTGTTCGTTGTGCAAACGAACCATTCCTGCATCGACGTCACAATTCGGCAATCGCCATCGGTTTCCAGTAATTCGAGGACAAACTTCGATGAAATCCGAAAGTCCAAGAGACCACTCAAGCCCATCTTGCGATTGACGAAGCGATTGAATGTCCGTACCGACCATCCCTCGTCGAGCATTCTGTCCTTGTTGTGTGTGTTCCAGAGTTGAGATGTACGTGTTGGCGATGTTGTGCAAATTCTGACTATCTCGAATGAGCAAATGTTCTGCTCGAGCAGCTTCTGCTTGCGCCCAACGAGCCAACAAGCGCTCGTCCTCAGATGCACAGATGACGAGTCGAGCATAGTAAAACGAGAAGGCCTCGATCAAACGCCCCTCCTCGGTATGAATGTCACCTCCACTCAACTCAACACCTTCCTTCGATTGTACGCTATCGACGAGCCGAATTCGTGCGCGCTTTCGAGCAGGTTCCATCAACGATCCGTCAAGTAGGTCGTCCAATGTGATGTTGTGCTTCGCAGCCATCTGCTGAATCCAACCGCTTGCCTGTGGCAAAAATGGATAACGCGCAAGCGTAATCTCATCTGTGATGGACGGTTGACTGGGCGGTCGCGGCACAGTCAATGAACAAACCCGATACCATATGAACTTGACAACCCATATCTTTCTTGAACGACCTACGAGTGGAAGGGATGTGCTGAAACCTATTCAAGAGAATATCATCTCTCTGCAGGATGAGGTGCGCAAAGCCTTCGGCTGGTCCTTGGATGCAGACGAAGATTCAGCACATGAAATGGCAAAAGCATTCTCGATTGAGTCTCCATTCGGGCACGAATCGTGGAACATGACCTCACGCTCCAAAGCCTTGGAAGCGCTCAGGCAATCGATTTGTTCTGCTCAACGTTTGGTTGTCGTTGGTGCTGGAAGCGTACCGATTCACGTTGCTGATTACCCCGATGCGTGGTTTGTTGCTGCTGATGGAGCAGTGGGCGCCATCGATGAGTTCTCACGGGTTCTTTGTGTCGTAAGCGATGGTGATGGTTCGGACCATCTCGAGCGTGCTGCACAAGCAGGCATTCACATCGTCCTCCATGCGCACGGTGACAATCTTGACCGATGGAATCAACTTGCTTCAACATGGTCTTTGCTTCAAAATCCACCCCCCCTCACCCTGACGCATCAATCCAAGACAATGCATGCAGGTATGCACAATCCGGGAGGATTCACGGATGGTGACAGAGCCCTCTGCTTCATTGAATCGTTGGGGCGTTCTTTGGAGGACGTTGAATGCCTTGGATTCCGAACCGATGTCGTGGGGCCATGGTCTGGGGTTACAAATCAGGAACGAAAGATGCAGAAATTGGAGTGGATGAGAGAATCGATGCGTCGCTTAGGCGTTGAACACTTCCTCATAAGGTAATCAGGAGATTTGGTGAGTATGGAGCGGAAACGGATTCTCAACATTTCGTTGTGGGTCGTTGCTCTGCTTGTGATCAACGTCATCTGGTGGAACGTCGCTTCCAACGAAGCTTCACAGCAACTCAACGACAGAGGATTCGAATTCCAACCTGAACGCCAAGTTTCGCTTCAAGCAGTATTTGGCAGCGATGCTGAACTACCAATTTCGATTACAACAGAATTCGTCCATCAGGATGACCCGACTCGAACAGAAAATGTTTCATGGAAATTGCTTGATGAATCAAGCAACATCGTCCTCTCCTGGGAAGGTTCGACCAATGAGGTTGCAACCTTCGATGCGGAATTGCCACCAGGAAAATATGTCCTCAACACGACCGCTGGTGAGAACATTGTCGCCATCCAACATCTCGATGTAGCTCCATTCGCACCAATTGCTACCCTCGGTCATGTGTTGCTCTCTCTCCTCTTGGTCGTCGTCGCTTTCGGTGAAACTGCGGTTCGTTCCTTCATTGCAAAACGAATCGAGCAAACAGAATCCAAACAATCAACACCGACGGAATTTCGTAAGGCTCGTGTCGGAATGCCTGAACTTGACGGTCCTGATGAAGTGGATGAATCGCCTTGGCGAGATCCGATCACGTTGTAATTACAAGAAATCGGTCAAGGACATTTGCCGAGCACGATCGTTGTTGAACAAAGATTCTACACTTCCTGCAAGCCATTCCATGTTTTGTCGCGTGTACGTATCAACACCGTATTTGTCCATAACGTGCTTGGTAACTTCGATGTATTTCCTAACTGCACCCTCGGATACGGTAAGTGCAAGACGGCCACTGCACAATCCACCTTCACTTCGAGTCACGCCGTGTGCTGATAGACCACGCCCAACCGCCTTTTGCGGTTGAATGCATTGACCCGCAAGCGGCATTCTTCGGTACGAATGGCCACATTTCAAACAACGAACCTTCTGTCGTCCATATGCGTTGAGATTACCTCGCAGGTCGGGTAAGAAGTGAGAGCGAACAACAGAGGATGCTACGGTTCGGGCATCGATAGCTCGCAACCGCTGACAGAGGTCGAGTTGACCGTTCATTTTGTCGATCATGGTTGCAAGTGTTTTGTACGCTGAGAGTTCAGGTCCCTCATCAATTCGATTGCAATCGTGCGTATATCCATAACCCCGAACAGCAGCAACTGAGCCCAAACGACGCTCAACAAAATCCATTGAATCTGCGATATCCTTTGGATGCGGTTGCTCGAGTGTAGCCTCGTAGAACTGACGCTCATAGAACCAAGCAGCATCAACATTCAGCGCTTCTTTATCGATTTCAGTTGGGTTAAGCCGGGTTGTTAGAACAAGAGGTGCATCCATTTGACCACCTCGATTGGCAGGGAGAATTTCGCGACTGAAGTTCAACAATCCATCCATCAAGAGCATGATTGCATCCTCGTCCCCATCGCAGTTACGACGCTTTGCTGCATGGAAGAGTGGATGCGCATAGCCACCAGAACAGTCTGCCCAACCGATGATTCGAGAAAGAACTCCACCCGATGTGTGTGGAGCAAGCGCACAGATGAGTTGACCAACAAGGTCGTCTTTGTTGGTGGCGTTGTAGTACGGTTCCATACCGTAAAATTTGATGAGAACTTCATCTACGAATTGGGCTGTTCGGACGAAGTAATCTGCAGCATTCTCGGCAACGATGAAATCCTGAGGGAAGAGTTCCAACATCTGATCATCGCGTTCAAGCGGCGCTCCTTCCCAATCGTGTGTGTAGCCAAGGGCATGCAATCGCTTCCAATCAACATCGATTTCCTTTGGAGTAAAATGGGTTACAGGGACGTCACTCATGTCAAATCGAATGGTTCCGTCTCTGAACACTGGAAGGTTGTATTTTGCACGAATCAAACCTTTTTCAATCGGTTCAGGAGTTTGATTCTTGCTCTTCAATTCCTTCACACACTTGACCTGTTGTGGTAAGCGACTCATGCCGATGCGCAATTGCGCATCTTCCAAAATGGACTCAAGCGGTACACTCTGCATCTCTCCACGACGACGACTGTTTCCTGTCGACTCCTTCATATCGGTACGGCCACCACAGGTCTCCCCCACTTTGGGAATACCTGCATCGTCAACAACACGGTGATGGCATTGAATAAACGGCGAATCTTTTCCACATTTGGAACAAATCCGCTTACCCATTTGAACTCGAATGGATCCCTTTCCAGCAGCGTTGGAAATAAGTCGCTGATTCCCTCCTTCCAGAGCGATGGGGAACAAGGTGTGTGATCGAGGAGACATCTCACGCGGAGCTGATTTTTCCGGCCGACCCATTCGACAACCCACACGTTGAGGCGCTGCATGTTCCCAACGAAGTGGCGAAATTTCCCGTATCATTGGCAAGATTCCGTCTACGACATGATCGTCATGGATGCGCAATGAAGTGGTGTACAATGCAGCATCTTCAGGACCAGGGTCTTCAACCGAATCTGCGGCCTTTTGTCCAACCTGGTCTGTCTCTGCGATACCAAGCCCTTGTTGTCGAGCTTCTGTTTCAGCCGCAATTCGAACCGTTGCTCGTTGTTTTTTCAGTTCGTTCAATCGCTTGGATTCGTCACCTAGAACTGTGTTGCAATGACGTAACTCAACGATTCGCTGCTCGACCAAGGATTTCAAATCAACATTCTGATGCAGGCCATTGCCTTTGGCAGTGTACCCCAATCCGTTCACCAACGCTTGCCATCCACTGGTTGCAATGATGTCCTCGCCGTCGTGATGATGGGTCACACCAAGCAACAACAAGGCGCCTTTGAGCAAACCGTGTTGCATGAAGGTCCAACCCTCTGGCAGTGCATCTTGGAAGATTGGCTCCTCAGGTTTGTATTCCAAACCAATCAGAGGAATTTCATTCAAAGGAGGGATGAATTCAGGTTGCAGCTGATCCATCGTTTTCGGATCCCAGCCTTTTGCAGCACCTTTGAATCTCAACCATGATGATTCACTGTGTGGGTGTTGGACGACCGTATCGAGTTGAGCAGGAGGTTCAATGGTGCTGAGTTTCAGCACCTCGAGTAAAGCAGGAACCCATTCGATAGGCAGGTCAAGGAACCAAGGATTGTGCGGAGGAGCAAGGGCTGTACGCCAGCGTTTTGCAACTGCGGAGGCTTGTTCCCAATCAAGGGTCAATTTGGAAAGATAACGATGCCATCGCCGTCGAACGTGGAACTGAGCATGAGAATCTTTGATGTCGGAAGCGCCAGGCACTCCATCGGGATGGGGACCTAAATCCTTGCAAAGAGATGCGAACTCTTTCACATCCTCTTCGGATTGCAAGGCGTCGATGAGGTCACTTGCCCACCAATCGGTTGTGTACCCAGCAGGGACGAGATTCTTGTTGTTCTCCATGAATTCTCCATAGCCAATCACGATCTCTCCATTGTCCCAAATTGAGCGGATGTCACCGTGAATTTTCCGCAAGTTTTCGCTTTCATCGATTCGAAGGAATTGTCCGGAGGATAGGACAACCCATGGACCCTCGGAATCGTTGCTTGGTGTAACTGCACAGGCCTTTCCGGGACGCTCAATCTTCATCTGAGTCCCAATGGTGATGAAGTCATCGAGGACCAGCATTGAGGCAGGATTCAGAGAAGCGGCTGCAAGTCCTGAAGGGCGCCCTCTACCGTATCTCAATCGGAATCCACCTGGTTGTTGCGGCCCTCCAAAGATTGGGCGTCCAGCGATAATGTCCTTCATGAATTTGTCAATAGGAGCGACACGACGACTCTTGAATGCGTTCGCATCAGAACTTCCTCCATCCTCTTTTCCTTTGGAAGCAAATTTGGAGATGAAGTCCCACCCGGGGACCTTCAGTCGCTCGGTATGCTTCTGAATTTTTGGAGCCTTGAGACACATTCCCTCTCCGATAACGAGCAATACACCGCCTCGGATCCGTGCTTCGTCGATGTTTCGAACTCGGCCGTATCCTGCACATTCGATGGACTCGGTCGACTCTCCGTTGATCATGACCGGGCATGCACGAACGATTTCTTCAATCTCGGCGGGTGATGGGCGGTATTGCAAATTGCCTCGGTATAACCCGAATTCTTCCTTTACCCGCTCAACTTCCCCATCACTAGGGATGTACGGCCCCACGTTCAATTCTCTTCGAATCATGTCAGCAATCAATACAGCGAGAGCTTGAGCAGTACCTCCAGCAGCACGAATCGGTCCTGCAAAATGGACGGAAACGAAAGCAGAACCGTCGAGATTGTTGAGCAATCGAACCTCGCTGATTCCTTCCAGTGGTGCAACAAGAACGGCTTCTGTTAGGATGGCAAGGCCGACGCGAAGGCCTACATCGATTGATTTGACCATGTCGTAACCCTTTTCGCGAAATCCTTTGGCGACACGCTGAGCCATCATGATGGACGTTGTTTCACGATCATGTTCGGCAAGCATTGCGCGGATATCATCTGCAACAGGGTACGCTTCCAGATGTTCAATCAGCAACTTTTCGGTACGACTTGCAAGGTCATTGGCTCTCGGAATTTCGACGTAGGGTTTTGGATCAAGGCCAAGGTTTCGAGCTTCTTCAGCAACCCTATACGCGTGGTCAGCATGCTCATCAAGCAGTTGCTGATAATGCTCCATTTCCTTTTCCAATCGGGGTATGTCGACACCAATTAGGGGATTGAGTTCATTGGCCGATGATTTCGATGACATGAAACAACGACCCCCGAATACAAGGTATTGTCGAGACTTTATGATGCAATCGGCGAAACCGTATCCCCTCTCCCAGCCCAACATTCATGCGATGGATGCCACACCCCTGATGCATGAGCGTTCACGAGTCGTTGAAATCCCTTCCAGAATGGAATCGTTTGGTTGAGATGGTTCGGGAACTCGCTTTTCTTGATGGTGGCTCCGATGATGCGTTCACTCTTGCATCCGGGCGACAATCGCGTTGGTTTTTCGACATGAAACCCGTCATGATGCATACCGAATCCTCAAAATTGTTGGCCCACTTGTTCAATCATCGGCTTGACGCATTAGGGCCTGATTTTGTTGGTGGGCTTGAACTTGGAGCAGTACCACTGACTGCGATTGTCATCACAGGCTCAGAATCTGACCACAGAAAGGGCTTCATGGTCCGAAAATCACCGAAAGGTCGCGGTGGTCGTAAAACCAACAACCCGCCTGGAATCGAGGGCGCATCAATTGCAGCCGGTGGAAGCATTGTCATCCTCGAAGATGTGACAACGACCGGTGGCTCTTCCATCCAAGCAGTCGAACGCATTCGAGAAACAACATCGTGTGAAGTCCTTGCCGTTATCAGTATCTTGGACCGAGAAGAAGGAGGCGTTGAAGCCTTCCAAGCAGCAGGCATCCCCTTTGAGAGCATCTTGACGCGATCGGACATCACTCAGTAGGTGTGGCAATTGGAATTGTTGATCCCCTCAGAACAGACTCCGATGGGCCAATCAGTTCCCGATGTGTCGCTGAAGGAATTGTCCTTGTACCATGCTAGTGAAGGGAAGCCGCTGGCTACACCTTGGCAGGTGGCGATGACCCGTGCAGATTACATCGCACAGTTCGATGTACCATCGGGAATGCTTCTGGATTGTGCATGCGGCTCTGGGATTCAACTCGCCGCATACGCATCACGATTGAAGCGTCCTGCACTGGGGATCGAACTTGATCATGACCGGGCCGTTGCCAGTTGTTTGAACCTCAATACCATCGCAGAACGCTACGCAAGTTTTGACCAAGGCTGGCATCGACGTTCACTCGTAGTTGCAGGTGATGGAACAGCGAGCGATGACATCGCTTCAATTGCAGGCTTTGAGCCGGGCGACATCGCTATGCTGATGTTGGACCCCGCCCGTCCACGAAATTCTCGAACACACGGTTTGGACGAGATGCAACCCAATCTCTCGAACGTCTTTGAGGCATGGAAACCGTATCTATCCTCCACATCACGTGGGCCGTGCATCGTCCTTGACTTGTCACCTCGATTGACCCAAGAACTCCGAGATGGAGTTGAAGAGATTGTGGATTCGTTTTGGCCGGGAATCGAACGAACGTGGACATGGATGTCGCGCGGTGGTGGTCGCGTTGATCGTTTGGAGTTGTGGCTCGGTGGAGTTTCTTCACCCGGTATCAGCAAACGATTTGTCCGCCTTTCGCGCACCTTTGGTGGCGAGGATACTGTCATCGAACAACACTCGCCAGTCCAAAATCCACGGCATGGACTCCAGAGTGCACGACGAAATGAATGGGTCACCATCCTCGATGCGGCATTGGTTGACAGTGGGTTGGTCGATGCATGGATGGATGCACAACTCAGCAGTGCAGCTGATGTTCGTTGGGCAGAATCGTCACCCCGCCGACCCCGAATCCATCACAACGGACCCTTGAAGGATGATTCTCATCCGTTCGTAGTCGCCTCAGGAAGAGTTGTCGAGATTCTCGATCTTCCTCTCGATTTGGAGAACATCGACTCTCTTGTTGCAACCGCTTTGGAGAATGATATTTCGGCGATGACGATTCGTTGCGGTGTCGAGGCAGACCTCCAACCGAAATTGCAAGGAGCTATCGATCGCCAACTGAGAAACCGGCAAGGACGCAGGAAGGCGTTTTTGACCCGTCACACGGCCTCAAATCATCTCCTTATCTGCGTACAATATCCTCAGAATGGCGACACCTGAAATCGGACCCCTGCATCGCGGTCTTGATATAGGGGAGGTTGGTCGGAAACTTGCTCGACATCATGTCGTAACGTAAGGTGGACAAGAATGGCAAAAGGAAAAGAAGAGGAACTCGGCGACGATTTTTCATACATTCTTCGAATGGCAGATACGGATATGGATGGTCTCAAGCCGCTCTCTTCCGCTCTGACATCCGTTAAGGGAATCGGTGTACGAAGCGCAATTCAGATCTGCAAATCCACAGGATTCGACCCTGCTCGTATGGCTGGCCACCTCAAGCCTGAGCAACAAGAAACACTTCGCCTTGCAATCGAGGATTACGTCAACAACGTTCCTTACTGGATGGTGAACCGTGCAGCCGATATTGAAACCGGCAACGACATTCACTTGACTGGCCAAGAGGTCAAACTCACTCTCGAAGAAGACATCAACCGTCTTCGTACCATGAAGTGCTACCGTGGTGTACGCCACGCTAGCGGTAACAAAGTCCGTGGACAGCGCGGACGAAGTAACGGCCGTGGTGGCCTAACTCTCGGTGTTAGCCGAAAGAAAGTATGAGGGTGATTCAAGATGGGTGAGCCAAAGTTTTCCAGACCAAAATTCGATACGCCTCCACATCCTTGGAAGAAGGCAAGAATCGAAGAAGAGCATCTTATCCAGGCTAATCACGGCCTGAAGAACATGCGAGAGATTTGGAAGGCCAAGTCTCAACTCCGTCGCCATCGACGACAAGCCATGCGCTTGATTGGTATGATCGACACAACCGAAGGCCACGGCATGCGTGAGATGGACGATCTCCTTCGCTCTCTTCACCACAAGGGCCTCATCACCAAGGAAGCATCTCTTGACGACATTCTGTCGCTTAACGCTGAGGACATCCTCAACCGTCGTCTCCAAGCACAAGTCTACTACAAGGGACTTGCATGCTCACTCAAGCAAGCTCGTCAACTCGTGACCCATGGTCACATTTGCATTGGCGACCAAAAGGTCACCATCCCTTCCTACCCAGTCACCCGTGACGAGGAAGAAATCATCCAATACCATCCTTCCAGCGATTTGAACGACCCTGATCACGACATTCGCAAGGCAATCGACGGACGTCGTGAAATGGCCGAGTACGCTGCTGAAGATGAGGAAGTTGACCCAGAAGCAACCAAGCCGTTCGCTGATGAAGTCAAGGAAGCTGCAGAAGCAGCACCAAGCGCAGAAGATGGAGGTGAGGCCTGATGACACGTCGAGCCATCGTCAACATTTTCTCTTCCTACAACAACATCCTGATGACAGCAACCGATCTTACCGGTGCTGAAACCATTGGAACCTGTTCCGGTGGACAAGTCGTCAAGTCGTCCAAGGACAGTGGTGGCCAATTCGCTGCTACTCGTGCTGCCGAGCGTCTTGCTGACATGCTCAAGGACAAGGAATTCTCACAGTTGATCATCAAGTACCGTGCACCAGGTGGCAACAAGTCCAACAACACAGGACCAGGTGCACAAGCAGCTATTCGAGCACTTACACGTGCAGGTATGACCATCACTCGTATTGAGGATGTTACACCAATCGCTCACGACGGCACCAAGAAAAAGGGTGGACGACGTGGACGACGTGTCTGATTTGGAGGAATGAACATGAAGGCAAGCGCTGTTGACGGTTACCCAAAAGGTAACAAAATGAAGATTCTAATCGAAGGTACGGATGCATCCCAAGTGAATGCACTCCGCCGTGCAATCATGGCTGATGTCCCAAAGATGGCCATCAGTAAGGTCATGTTTACGCTCGGCGTTAACCAAGACAACAACCGTGGCGAGATTTTCGAATCCGTTAACGCACTTCCTGACGAAGTTATTGCACACCGATTGGCAATGGTCCCAATTCCAACACAACCTGATGAGGGCATGGCCTTCCCAGACGAATGTGAAAACTGCATGGACCTTGCTGAAGAAGACAAGGGTTGCCCGAACTGTCAAGTTCTCTACACACTCAACGTCCAAGGTCCATCCGCAGACAGCGATGAGCCGTACCGAGTTGTCCGTGCTGGTGACTTGACCAACGTATCGGATCCACTCTTTGACATCAGTGAAGAGATGAAATCCATCCCAATCACCTACCTCGCTCAAGGCCAATTCCTAGAATTCATTGCATTTGCAACTCTCGGACGTGGTCGAGATCACGCAAAGTGGGCTGCAGCATCCGCTGTTACCTTCCAACCGTGCTACGAAGCTGAACTCAAGAAGCCAAAGAAGGCATCCGTTCTCTTCGATCTCAATCTTACAACCTCCGATGGTCGACCAATCGATGCAAAACTCTTCTCCAACAAGAAGTGCACCGATATCTCCACCGTTATCGACATCGAGAGCGCACTTCACCAAGTCGGTCATGGAACCGGACGTGATGCAGACTTCGATGAAGCAATCGTCCTCAACAAGGTTGACGGCAGTTTCGTCTTCTCTTACGAGACCGACGGTTCACTTGCTCCAGAAGCAGTGTTCAACATTGCAATCGAAGAACTCAAGTCTCGCTTCACCAGCCTCGGTGAAGACTTTGGACGAGCATTTGCTTGATTCGGCGACAGGCTTCTCCGCCATCTTGATGATTCGTAGTGAGATGGCTTGACCATGGCAACAGTTCGGGTCGGTGGACACATCACCCTTCTGTTCTCCATTCATGATGACGCACTTCTACCTCGAAACCAAGGCAGTCGAGGGGCAGGACTTTGCCTTGACAAAGGTGTACAAGTTTCAATTCAAGAAACAGGTCGTACCATTGCAATCGAAGAAGGTCAAGAAATGGCTGGATGGGATCAGGATATCCCTCCAGTCCAAGTCAAAGGCGAGATTGATCTCAACATTACAGGCACTGCATCAACAGAAGAAGCGAGTGAAACAATGTACGTCGATTTGATCGATGAACTGCGGCAAGCACGCCTGCTTCCATTTGATACGAATTACTCCATTGAAGTTGATATTGAATTGCCCTTGAGCCAAGGGTTTGGAATGTCTGCTGCTGGATTGTCAGCTCTCGCTCTTGCTTGTTATGAGATGACAAATCTAGGTTCAATTCCACAGTATTTTCGAGTTGCCCATCATATTGAACGTCGCTATTCAGGCGGTCTAGGTGATGTGTTGGGCCTGTTTGTTGGAGGTGTTGAACTTCGAACACATCCTGGCTCGCCCCCATCTCCTGGTGTTGCGCGTAGTTTTTCTCTCGATTCTCCAGTTTTGTTGATTTGGCAATCCACTGAGGCGAAGCACACCTCGGAATACATCGATCATCCAGGCTGGAAAATGGACATCACTCGTGCGGGAGATGCCGCTGTTGACCGCCTGTCATCAATGAACTGGGATTTGACTGTGTGGAATGCGCTAATGCAGGAATCCCAAACCTTTGGCAGAATGTCGAAAATGTTGGAAGAGCCTTCGCGTCAATCCATGCTTGCATCCGTACAATCCGTTCTTAACGAACTTGAATTGCAGGCAAGCATCCGAGCCCGATTATGCATGCTTGGGACATCTTGTGTGTTGCTCCCTGCGAAAGCGAATAAACCCCTCAATGAAGAGGATTTGGCGCTCATTTCCCAACATCTTGAATCCATGAATTTGGATTCGTTGGTGACGAGAGTTGCTCCGCAGCGTAATGTCTAGGGCCGATCTTGCAATGCTGTAAGATCGAGTGGACTGGCATCCAACATGGTTACGCCAGCCATGTACAGGTTCTCTGAGAAACTGTGCCGGAATACAATTGCTCCACTACCCCATTCGTTGATGTAGCGCATCATTTGCTTGAGCATCTTCTTTCGCTGAAAACCAACGTCTGCTCCATAGAAATGCTTTGCATCGATCCATGCAACTGGCTGGCCATTGATTTCAACATGGTCGAGGAAGAGGATGTCCGGTGTCACAGTAGGTCGGCCTAAATCACTGGATTGCTCCTTGACAAGTTCAGGTTGTCGTCGAAGTCGTACGCCTTGTTCTTCGAACCAATCGGCGAGAATGTGTTCAAACACATCTGCACGAAGATGGGTTTCACTTTGATCGACATTGGAAACTCGGTCAGCTTCTTCAGCGGCTTCAAACTCCTTACGCTCACGCTCAGAAAACCGTGAAGGAGCACGAACCGATTCCTTGATTTTAGATTTCGACCATCCCTTTTCAGCGAGGATTTGTCGGAAGATGTTCATTGGAGGGAAGTCGTACTTCTTGGACAGTTCAACAACCGACATGCCCTGTTTGTAATCGCGATGGATTTGTCGTCCACGATTACGCATAGCCTGATGCCCATAGACCGTTTTCTGTTGAAGCAGGGCCGATCGAAGCGAGAGGGCTTGGTCTGCCGAAATTGAGAGCGGTTCGGCGTAGTCAGCAATCTCATCAACACGATCATCATCAAGCCAGCCAAACTCACCTTTACGAACAACAAATGCCGCCATTTTTTCCTCATCAGAGAGGGGAACTGGATTGCATTTCCACTCAAACGAGAAGGATTTGATTCCTTCTGGTTGATCCGGAAGGCCAACCGGCTGGATGCCTGTTTTCTCATAATCAAAACGATTGTTGGCTCGATCGTTGTACTCATTGAGTTCCTTCTTGGACTGCTCGATGAGATTTGCTTTTCTTGGACCGCCGTATCGTCGTCGATTACGATTTCGCCCTTGGCCGCCATTATTGGTTCTACGACCTTGGGACATGGTTCAACCTCACCGTCGACCGTCTTTGAACCAATCGTCACATATTCGTGAAAGTTCGATAACGCAACACCTTCATGAAGTGGCAGTTCATCAGAACATTATGATTCGTCCACTTTTCATCGTGCTTGCGTTAGTTTTTGCAACATTGCCGAGTGCACAGGTGGACCTTATGGATGCTGAAATTTCTCCACAATTCAGTTCAGAAGAATCCGATCCATTGGGGTGGGTAGTGACTGCTGGTGGGTTCAGTGAAGACGCCATCAATTCTCTCGTGCCACTCGATAACAATTCGGTAATGGTTGGTGGGACGTTTACTTCTTCAATTCTTATTGGAGACAATGGACACGAATCCGATCAACTCGGATTCGATGATGTGGATGGATTCATCGCTCTTGTGAACGAAACGAACGAATGGAACTTTAGCGAATCCTTTGGAAGCATTGGAGTCGATACCGTTGACAGCCTAGCACTCATGAGCGATGGTGATTTCATTGTTGCAGGGACGTATTGTCTGGGTAGTGCAGGGCTTCAATGCAACATGACTCTGGGTTCCTTGCCTACACTTGACAAGGACGACGATTCCGATGAAGGCAATGCATACATTGCCCGTTACGATATTCAAACCGGTTGGCAATGGGCAGTTTCTATTTCGAACCAACAAGAAGTTTTGATGTTCGATATGTTTGTCGATGCAACCGACCAAATCCACGTGAGCGTTCTGTTCAAGGAAATTCTCGATATGAATCAGACCATCTTTGCTGGAGGTTCGCAACCCGGCGTTGCTGTGATGATGTTCAATGAGTTCGGTGTATTCAATGATGGATTTGCCGCAATGTCTGAAGGAGGCGTAGAACCGTTCGGTGGTTTCTGTCAGAACAGTGTTGGTGATACGTTCATCACGTTCACCTTTATTGGTGAAGTTGCATTTGATGAGATTGGTTCGTTGGAATCCAATGGTGGTGGAGACATTGTTGTCGCCAAGTACGATGAAAGCAGTTGGTTGTGGTTGCAACAAGCTGGAGGTACAGGCGACGAACTTGTCAACGGTTGTGTTGAAGGGAATGGTCTCGACATCCAAGTCTTTGGGACACTGGAAGGCAATGCTTCATTCGGACAGGATTACACAGAAACGACTCAGTGGTTTGATGCATTTCAGGCAGATATTACAACAAACGGTGCCTGGAACGGCCTCAATGTCGAGGGCGGTCCTGGATATGAGATGTTTAATGCTGCATATCGAACTTCAACAGGGTCTGCGATCTATGCTGGCGTAACCACGTATGGATTCACATTAGGCGAAGAAATGTTGGTGGATTATGACGATGACACGGGTTACTACGGAACGGACGTCTTTGTTGGTGAACAGGATTACGAAGGAACCTGGGAATGGGCATTGATGGCCGGAAGCGATGGCCGTGATCGCGTTTACGACATGGTTCCATCCTCTTCAGGAGGATCGATCATCGCCTTTTCCTTCGAAGATACCGGATTGTTTGCCAATCATTCAATCATAGCAGTCGGTGGGCAAGATGGAGGCGTATGGCATTATGAAACCGATTTGGATGCTGACGGAATCCTTGACGGAATCGACAATTGTCCACGCGTAGCCAACCCCGATCAGGCCAACTTTGAATCCGACATGTTTGGTGATGTTTGCGATGATGATGACGATAACGATGGAATCGCAGACGATCTCGATATCTGTGCTCAAGGAGAAGTTGGGTGGACCAGTTCAACATTAACCGATCATGACAGCGATGGTTGCCAAGACTCAACTGAAGATTTCGACGATGATGATGATACGGTCTATGACCATCTTGACGCATGTCCAAAAGGTCCTGTTGGTTGGATTTCAACCTCAGAAAGTGACGTCGAAGGAGATGGGTGCTCGGATACCGATGTAGACTCCGATGGATACGTCGATCAACGCGACAATTGCCCAAGCACTTCAAATCCTGGACAAGAAGATCTTGATGGAGATTCAATTGGTGATGTTTGTGATTTGGACGAAGACGGTGATGGTATTGCGAACATCGATGACGGTTGTCCTCGAGATTTGGCACTTTGGGATTCGACAGAGATGAACGATTGGGACCGAGATGGCTGCCAAGATAGCATCAACGATTTGGACGATGATAACGACTTGATGCTCGATATGGTGGGTTCAACACAACTCGACATGTGTCCGAAAGGTTACCGCGACTGGTCTGCAACCAATTCCTCTCTCGACCACGACCAAGACGGATGTCACGATGATGAAGAGGATGCTGATGATGATGGAGATGGCTTCGATGACATCTTTGACCTCTGCCCACGAGGCTTAGTTGGCCCCGTTTTGCCAGCACAGGATTTCGACGCAGATGGATGCGTGGACGGCGAGGAGGACATCGACGATGATGCAGATGGAGTTCTCAACGAAATCGACATCTGTCCAAGAACGCCTTTGAGCACGATTGTCAACGGTGTTGGGTGTTCTGCTCAACAAGCAGACACGGACTCCGACGGAGTGTTGAACGATGCTGACCTTTGCCCATCCAGTCCTTTAGGTGAAATCGTGGATGAGCAAGGATGTAAGGTCATTGAGGTGGAAAACAAGGCCGAGGAATCAGATTCTTCCTTTGGAATCAATCAGATTCTGATTTTGCTTGCACTTGCACTCGCAGGATTTGCAGGATACATGACCTTCAAGCCGGTCAAGGCACCAACACAACCCTCTCAGCAGAAGACTGTACCAACACTTGAAACGGAACCTGTTGAAGAAGACGATCAAGCATAGATGAATGCGGGTGAAAGGGGCATTGCAACGCCAGCCTTTCCGGTTTCATCCTCTTGACTTTCTCCACGAACAACCTGTACAGATTCAAGCCCGAGTTCTTCTGAAATGAAGGAAGATGCATCTGCATAGACGGTTGTTTCATTCAGTGTTGAACAAAGAATCCGTTTCTTTTCGTCATCCCATTTGAACACTTGAGGCAGCATTCTTTTGTTCCAGAATCCGAGACGTTCACCGCGTGTTTCTCCTTGTGCAAGATCGGATTGAGTCAATATGCCCATGAACGACTTGATGTTGTTCCCTTCACCAAGGTGGGCCAACGCCATTTCAGCCATTTCGTTTCGCCAAGGTGCAGAGGTGACGATGGTAAGAGCTGTTGCTTCACCATCGATGTGTCGTTCAGCAACGCTTCGGACTTTTCGTGCTTGTTCCAAGAGGTCACGAACAAGTGCTTCTCCATCAAGAAGAGCCTGGTCTTCATCGGTGA
This sequence comes from Candidatus Poseidoniales archaeon, assembly GCA_013911465.1. GTDB lineage: Archaea > Thermoplasmatota > Poseidoniia > Poseidoniales > Poseidoniaceae > MGIIa-L2. Next base: position 9,918 of record JACETE010000008.1, on the reverse strand, counting down.
GAGGTGCGATATCCTCCATGACATGTGCTGCAAGGAGGCCTTCACCTCCAAGCTCGGCCCACCAATCTTCAGCAAGGTGAGGCGTTGCAACTCCAATCATGTGAGTCCATGCGTAGAGAAGTTCTCGTCCGACCTCAGCATTGCCTCCGCCGCGGCGGACGTACCAGTTGATGTCCTTGACCATGTCATAATGGGAACATTCGACAGCACGACGCAAGTCGTATCGATCCATCGCATCGGACCATTGAATGAGTCGCTGTCGGAGTCGAGCAAGCATCCAAGAATCAATGGAATGCGAGGCCTTGTCCCATCCCAGAAGCAGATCAGGCATCGTTTGCAATTGTTGCATCACTCGATGATTGGCCTCAACAGCGGAGTCGGACCAGTCCATGCCTGCTGTTGGGTTTGCTGCAAAGAGAATGAACAAACGAACTGTATCTGCTCCAAATTGTTCGATCATTTGTTCCGGAGAAACCGTATTACCAAGCGATTTACTCATCTTAGCAGAACGTTCTCCCAAGGGTGAATCACAATGAGGACATGGAGATCCAGCATGATCGACTGAGAGCGTGACTGCACATGTCTCACAGAAGGGGGCACTCTTGTTGACCATGCCTTGACAAAGCAGTTCATTGAACGGTTCATCGATGGTATGGAATCCAAGGTCGCGGAGAGCCTTGGTGTAGAATCGAGCGTAAATCAGATGCATTTGTGCATGTTCAATACCCCCGCAATAGAAATCAACGTTCATCCAGTAGTCAGCAATGTCTGAATTGTACCATTGATCATGGTTGTTGGCATCGGTGTAGCGCAAGAAGTACCACGATGAATCAACGAATGTATCCATTGTATCGGTTTCTCTTCGCGCAGGTTTACCGCATTCTGGGCAGTCAACATTGAGGAAAGAATCGGACGTTTCAAGTGGATTTCCTTTCCCATCAAAGACCACATCTCTTGGTAGTTCAACAGGCAGTTGTTCTTCCGGAACCGGTACAGCACCACAGTCCTCACAATGGATGATTGGAATTGGTGTTCCCCAGTAGCGTTGTCGGCTGATAAGCCATGGGCGTATCTTCCAATTGATTCGACGGTCACCTTTCTTCTTGGCTTCCAGTGCATCAATCACCGCAGTTCGAGCATCCTCGCCAAAGTGGCCGTCGAATTCTTCGAGTCCTGAGTTGACCATGTAGCCGTCAGCAGTAAAGGCAGTTTCCAACTCTTCACTGGCATCATCACCTTCGTTTTCTGTCAGAACACGCTGAATTGGAAGGTTGTAGGTTTTGGCGAAATCAAAGTCGCGTTCATCATGACCTGGTACAGCCATCACAGCGCCCGTACCGTAGGTTGCAAGAACGAAGTTTCCTGCCCAAATAGGAATTTTCTCACCGGTCAATGGATGGATTGCATTGCGGCCTAATGGTACACCTTCTTTCTTGTTCAGATTCTTGATTCGATCGAATTCACTCATGTTGGCGTAGATATCGTGCATGGCCTTCCAATCGGCCTCATAGTCCGTTTCCTTGACCAGTTGTTCAGCAAGTGGATGCTCTGGTGCGAGTGTGACAAAGGTGACACCAAACAAGGTATCTGGGCGAGTTGTGAAGACGCGAATTGTTTCATCACTGTCTTCGATTTGGAATTCAATCTCTGCACCTTCGGAGCGTCCAAGCCAGTCGTCCTGCATCAATCGAACGCTCTCTGGGAACTCAATGGTATCCAAACCATCGAGCAATTGTTGGGCGTATTTGGTGATGTCAATGAACCACTGACTCATATCCTTCTGTCGAACAGGTCCGTTGCAACGCCAACATCGTCCAGCCTTGACCTGCTCATTGGCAAGAACGGTTGAACACGATTCACACCAGTTGACTGGAGCAAATTCACGATATGCGAGACCTGACTTGAAGAAGCGCGTGAAGAACAGTTGATTCCACTTGTAGTAATTCGGATCGTGGCTTTTGATCAAACGACTCCAATCGTACGAGAATCCCATCCGCTTAATTTGTTCAGTGATGGAAGCCATGTTCTTCTCAGTAATGTCGTGGGGGTGGCCTCCTTCTGCAATGGCTGCATTTTCAGCAGGCATTCCAAACGAGTCAAAACCCATTGGGTAGAGAACATTGAACCCTTTCATACGCTTGAATCGAGCCACTGCATCTCCGATGGAATAGTTCCGAACGTGACCCATGTGCATCTTTCCCGAAGGATAAGGATACATTTCCAAGCAGTAGAATTTGGGTTTGGATGTATCGTTGGATGAGGCGAAAACACTCGCGTCATTCCATGCTTGTTGCCAAGCAAGTTCATCCGTTGTCTTCATTTCATCCGACACGTCGCCACATCCTACGGTAAACACGCCTCCATGCTTTCCTTCTTCAATCCACCTCAGCGAATTGAATTCAGAGGTTCATCTCGTTCTGTACGTAGGCTTCACTCGTCTCGAGCAAGAACATCGCTTCTTTGGTGAGTTTGTACCGGTTTCGCATACCCATTCGTCGGCCTTCAATGAGGCCGTATTTTTCGAGTGTTCGCAGGTGGTGAGAAATCAATTGCTGGGATTTGTCGAGTCGTTTTGCAAGCTCGGCTTGCGTAGGGAAATCGCCCATCTGACTGTCATGATCGAGCAGAACCAGAATCTTTCCTTGCAAGGAAAGAGGGTCTGGTGCCAGGATTGGGACTGGAAGAGCATCATCCTCGAGAAGTGGATGAAGCGTGTTGGTGAGGGGATAGTAGCGAACCAAACGACCGTCCTTTCTTCGCCAGATGCTTTCCTCTTGTTCGAGAACACGGAGGTGGTGTGAAAGTTGTCCATTGCTCATTTCCAAGGCTGAAAGGAGGGCTCGGAAGTGACAACCAGGGTTCGCAGTCAGATATCCCAACAAACGTCCACGCTGGAAACGTCCATCACTGGTTTCCGAAGTTCTGCCGATCAATCCAAGCAACCACAATCCAGTGAGTGTTGTTGAGATTCGAATCGCTTCGTTGTTGAAGGCTGCAAAACCAAGCATGGAGAGAATGGCGCTTACGGTCAGAACGGTAACGGCTTGAGGAGCCCAATCAGGGACTGCTTGGGACTCGACTTCTTCTGTTTCGACGATGTTCGTTTCCTCAACAACAACTTCCTCTTCGACGAGTGGAGTCTCAAGAAGGATGCTGAGCAGAGTGTAACTTTCCGCAGTAAATCGGGAACATGCATCGTTTGCAATGCTTTGTTGGGCTTCATAGGCTCCGTTTGTGCCACGCTGTGGTGACCAATCGGTCATTGCAGATTCAGCGAGCATGTGGATGGTACCATCTTCATTTTCAAGCATCCAACAGGTTCCATCAGCGGTTAATACACCGCTCCACGTTCCATCGATTTGGGTAACGATTCCTTCGACTTCTGGCTCTTCTTCAACAACCTCAACATCTTCCACTTCTTGGTTGATCGGCCATGTGAATTCTTCCTCAACAATCAGGTTCTGATCGGTTGCCAAATCAATACGGACACGGTATTCAGCCTCCTCGTAAGCGTAGTCGGTCAATTCGTCGAGAGAGTATGAGAGGACATCTCCGGAAGCGATCCGAAGCGATTCATCAACACGCTCGTCTTCGTTGCACAGAACGTTCTTTTCAACGACTTTCTCCGTTAGATCAAGATTCCACAATTGAACGGTGGCTTTGCAGATTTCAAGCCATTGGATGTCGGTTTGTTCGCCCATACCTGTCAATTGCAACTCAAACGATGTTCCACTCCCATCGTTTTGAATTGCGAGGGACGTCAGAGGTGCTACGGTCGTTGCGCAATTCGAAGATTGGGTTCGTCGGAAGTCGAGGTCCATTGAGGAAGCATATCCGAATTCGGGCACTTCAGCGATGAGAACATAATCTCCGCTTCGAATGGAACATCCCAATTCATCAACAAATGCCCACGATTGGAGCGAGAATGTGCTTTGCGAAGAAGGGCCTACGACAACGTCGAGTTCAGCTTCACGGCAGTTTGATTGATCGAGCGTATCAAAGACAACACTTCCCATTGCGTCAGCAACCCAATAACTCACTCTGCAGGTGTTGGTGAATCGGAGAAGTTCGCTCTGTTGTCCTTCGTTCTCAAGGGAGAGAGAGCCGTCGAACAATTCGCCCTGAATGAATGCAGAGGAAAGAGAATTGATGGTTGTTTGAAGCGGCGTTTCGGAAACAATTCGCTCTTCAACCACAAGGTCATATGCGTCAATGAGTATTCCGTCAGGAGTTTGAACAGTAAGGCTGGTCTCCCCAACTACCGAGGGTTGGAACAGGGTGTGTCCAAGGGAGACGACACTGTAAGCGTCGATAACATCAGTACTTGCGGAACAGGTAGGTCCGAGAAGCGGTTGTTCAAATTCGATCAAAAGATGACACGCATCCAGTGATGAGAGATCTATTGTGTTGGATGTAGGGTTGTGAAGTTCGAACGCAACCACCATGGGTTCTCCGATGGAAAGAGCGCCGTCTCGGTGCGTCAATGAAGTTGAGAACACCAATTCGGATGGAATGTTTGCATTTTGTTGGACCATGATGTCTTTGCTTGCACTCAGTTCAGAACCAGCCAATTCGACGGTCATGGTGTATAGGCCAGGGGAAACAGGTAGTCCATCAGTGCCGCTCAAATCCCATTGATGCTGATCGAGTGGTGTAACGCCAGAGGCGATGTCCAATCCGCGACTTTGGCCACGGCATGCAGCACTTTCGTCAACGACGATTTCATTGTCTGAATCGGTAATAATCATCACAGTACCGCAGGATGGATCTTCAGTGATTGAGGTTGCAACTCCATCGTTGAGAATTGATGAAGAGACGACAACAGAATCCCCAACGCCGTACCAGGGCTTAGAATTGTCATCCAATGTCTCGATTTGAAGGGAAACTGAGTCGTTTTCTTCAGCACTGACTGGAACGAGGAGAACGAGGAGCATCACCAGTGATGATGCAACAATACGACGCGTACGCACCTCTCCCATGGTTTTGGATGGCCCTCATTGATTTAAAGGGCAACGGTACAAACCATGCGTAAATCAATCCAGGTCAAGCATTGTCGGGATTGAAGCTTGCAATGCTTCCTGCTGTTGAATCTCATGTTGTTTCCATGCAGGGAGTGAAGCCGGATCGGTCCAACCCAATTCTCGAGCCTTGTCAAGGTCACCGTTTGCGACGTAGTAACTGATCCATTGCTCACGACGCTCTTCCTCGTCCATGAGTTGTTCCTCAGCCTTGCGCTCGATGGCTCGTTCTCGCATCAATCTCTTCCGGCTTGCTTGGCGAGCAAGCATTGCAACGAGGATAGATGCAAGCATGAAGGCGATGACGCCACCCATGGCATAGATCATTGTGTTCGATGATTTTGATTCGACCTCAGTGCTGGTTTCACCTTCGTCGGCCTTGTTTGGATCTTCCGTGATTGCACATTCAACAGTTCCACGGATACCGGAGGTAATTGCAGGATCCCAAACGCACGGGTCGTTCAGGTCCGATGTACCGTCACTGTCACTGTCAGGGCAACCAAAGCGATCTGTTGTTGACGTTCCGAACTCGTTTCGGCATTCGTCAGGCTGGTAAGCACCGTTGGTGAAGTTGTTTCCATATCCATCGCCATCGTTGTCATCCTGTTGTGTCTTGCGAAGTGGGAATGCGTCTGGTGCAATACCTGTGCTGTTGTCACCACGACCATCGCAATCGATGTCGGAGTATTGGGTCACATCATTCGGGAATGCATCTCCGATGTGTTCGCACAAGTCGATCATCAAACCTGGGTTTTCTTCATCGATGACCGTCTTGTTGGTTACTTGGTAGTTGTCACCAACACCATCACCATCTTTGTCACACCATTGTAGTGGGTCGTCCGGGAATGCATCAGCACCGGTACAATCTGGCTTTGCAACGAAGTCGCCGAATGGGTCCGCATGACCGTCACCATCGGAATCTGGACACCCTTGGAAACCGTTTTCTGTACTCTTTCCATAAACGTCAACGCACTCGTCACCGTCGGTGAATTGAACGTTGTCACCGAATCCATCGCCGTCCTGGTCAGCCCATTGCAAAGGCTGGTCAGGGAATGCATCTTCAGGGTCGGTAAATCCATCACCATCGGAATCAGGACATCCTCGTGAAACTGCTGAGTTTGATTCTCCATAGGTCTGTGGACATACGTCAGAGTTGCCTTCAGAGACCCCATCTCCATCTGCATCGACAAAGTTGTCTCCGTATCCATCGTTGTCAGCATCGGACCATTGCAATGGGTCGGTTGGGAAGCGATCACCGTTGGTTCCACCAGGATTGTCTCCATAGCCGTCACCATCGGAATCACGCCATTGTGATGGATCGTCTGGGAAGAAGTCAGGATTGTTTCCGTTCGGATTGTCTCCGTAGTTGTCGCCATCAGAATCTTCCCACTGCGTAGCATCGTCAGGGAATGGGTCGCCTGTGTTGGAGTACCCGTCGCCATCTCGGTCGGGGCAACCGTAGCGATCCTCAGTTGAAGGGCCTGCTTGGTTTGGACAATCGTCCGAGTTGTGTCCTTCTGCATTGCTACCAAAGCCATCGTTGTCTTCGTCGCACCATTGGGATGCATCGTTCGGGAAGGCGTCAGCTCCATAGCAATCTGTCGTTGCTGGCCAATTCGCATCAGGATCGGACCAACCGTCTCCATCGGAATCAACACAGCCAAGTCGGTCGTAGATTGAATTGCCCCAAATGGTTGGACATCCATCGGGACGATCGCTCATTTGCTCGTCGCCAACCCAATCTCCGTCCGTATCTCTCCACTGTGTTCTGTCGAGTGGAAATACGTCGATGTTCTGAGCGCCGACGACGATTTCACCAGGCCATTCCGAGCCTCGGTATTGATTCCATGAAACATCCTCGTAGTTGTCACCGTAACCGTCTCCATCGGTATCGTTCCATTGGGTTGGGTCGGCAGGGAATGCATCTCCACGTTGGTTGAGGTGAAGTTGATTCGAGGCAATATCGTAGAGATAGTTGTCACCGTATCCGTCATTGTCAGCATCGACCCATTGCTCTTTGTTGGCAGGAGCCCAGTCGCCAATGTCAGACCATCCATCGCCATCGGAATCTGTGCATCCGAATCGGTCTTCAGTGCTGTTGCCCCAGTCATTTGGACATTCGTCAGGTTGGAACGCTGGTGCAGGATTATCGCCGTAACCATCCCCATCGCTGTCGTCCCATTGGGTTCCTTCCGATGGGAAAGCGTCAACAATTCCATCTCCTTGATCAGTGGTGTTGTACCCATCATTGTCCTCGTCAATATCAGCAAACCAGTAGTAAACACCCTCGTCGTTTCTGCCGTGGGCTGTGACGATGTATGTGCTGTCGGGACTCCAAGAAATGCCGTAAATGGTGCCGCAGTTGTTGTTGTTTCCAGATTGACAGTTGCCGGGTCTTGGGCCGCTTACAGAATCAACTTGAGTTCCTGTATCGACTTGATAAACATAGGCAGTATTTCCGTCGGTTTGGTACCAATACATTCCAACAGCGATTTGGGTGCTGTCTGAAGAAAAGTCAACAGAAGCACAGGATGTCGACATCGTTTTCTGCCAGATACGAGACCAGGACGAGCCAGTGAATTCATACATGTCGACACTCGAAGAACTCCCTTCCCATCCTCCGCACATGACGATGTAGTTTCCATCTGGCGACCATGCAATGGCGTTCACCGAAGCGCTTGGGTCGGAAATACTCCAAACGGTTGCGGACGTTGTCACATTAACGACAAAGAAATCACCGTTTCCTGCAGCAGCGACGTGCTTTCCGTCAGGAGAGAATGCAACATCGTAGAATCGATCCTCTCCGTTGGGATTCATGTTGCCAAATTCGGTTCCATCTGAGGTTTTGATAAGCGTGATTTCCCCGTTTGTACCGCCGTTTCCAGAACGACCAATGGCCACTGCAACCAATGAACTATCTGGTGAGAATTCCACGGAATTGACCTGATCTCCGCTTCCAACATCGACACTGATTGAACCGTGGACTGAGGACAAATTGCTTGCATAGTAGATGTTGATTGTGTCATCATTGATGGCTGCTGCAACGTATTGTCCATCGGACGACCAAGAAACGCCGTTGACATCTGTTCCTGCATTTGCAGAGCGTAGGTTGACGTGGGTTGTTACGTTCCAAATACGAACGAAACCGTCTTCAGAACCTGTAACAATCAATTCCCCATTCGGGGAAAAATCGACTCCGTAGTAATCACTGTTTGAGGTGGTTGTGAATTCATTTTGGAAATTGGGGTTTCCAATTGCCCATCCATCGTTGAAATCAGAGGTGCCATCGCCATCCCTATCAGGGCAGCCGTCTTTGTCGACGGTCGAGGTCCCGTAAGCCCACGGGCAGTCGTCAACGGAATCTTCCACGCCGTCCCCATCGGAATCTGCCGCATGGGCGCTAAGCGGTACAAGTAAAACACTCACCATGAGGAAGATGAGCAGTGTGCTCACAATCTTTCGACGACCCATGGAATTTTGCATGTTCTTGCGTTACTTATCTATTATTAGGTATTGTGGTCTTTGTGTTCAAACGTTTTAACGAGGAATCGGAACGCTTGAACGTGATATTCGCCACAGAGGTGCATGGCCGAGGGGTTGCCAAAAGTCAATGTCGCTGTCTCAGACCGCGTCTTGCTCCACCTCTTGCACCATGACCACCTTGCGGACAGGTTCATTGTCACCGTCGCATTGACCCGGCCGGGGATTGCTGAGGCGTGTGCACAACATCCTCCAAACGTGAGTCGAACCATGCGAGATCTTGTTCGAAAGGGGTGGGTAAGTGAACACACTCGTTCCATTCAGAACGATGATCGCCGGCAAAAGACCTGGCAGTTGTCCGAAGAAGGCCGAGACATGGCCAATCTTCGATTGACCAAGCTCGGAGATACCATGGTTCTTGTTCGCGATAAGGATGGACAACTTCTCGAAATTGAAGCCAAGAAGGCAGCAGATCGACTTGCATCAGAGATGTCCCTGCTTCAGGTTCTCTTGCATGCTCAACACGAAGGTGTGTTGACGTGGGGAGACATTCGATTTGGAATCATCAAGAAACAGGATGCAGAAGATGCGACGCCACCCCCCGGTCGCCTACAACCGTTGGCTGGTGTCCACGCAACTTACCACACAAGTGCTCCACAAACCCGCAAAATGCGCGGTCGTGAGTCGGAAATGGCTCGTTTGGATGAATGGTTCGACGGTCGTTCAGCCTGTGCAGTGGTCTCTGGAATTGCAGGGATTGGAAAATCCACCTTGGTCGCAGAATGGTTGTCAGGGAAACAAGAGAAACAACAGAATTTGTCGATTTGCTGGTATCCTTGTCAGCCATGGGATCGAGAAGTCGGTCTTGCAGTCAGCCTCTTGCATCGTTTTGGAATCGATGAAAAGCACGATCCGTACAATCTCATCGAAACCCTTCCTTTGCGCCCGGGCGCTCCCCTTGATGTTGACACGTGGCGACGACGATTGCTGGCGTATCTCACCGATGCATACACGGTTCGCGAACGTTTCTCTATCGCGCCTGGCGGCCCTCCCCCGTATTGGCTGATTGTTCTTGACGATGTTCACCATATCGCTTCAGAATCGCGAAACCTCCTCGGGGCACTGTTGCAAATATCGCAGAAGACTCCCCTACGGTTCGTTCTGATCTCCAGAACCTCTCTTGATTTCTATGACCGACGAGATGTACACACACGCGAAATCGTTGATGAATTACCGCTTAGCGGCCTCTCCTTGGATGAGACCTCACAATGGTTGGATGAACTTGAACTTCAAGATGTAAATCCAAGTGATGTTCACGAACGAACGGGTGGCCATCCACTTGCAATCGAGATGCTCGAATTGTATGGAAAGCCTACGCATGAGGATTGGTTACGATTCTTGGACGAGGAAATCCTTGCCC
>JACETE010000079.1 GCA_013911465.1 Candidatus Poseidoniales archaeon | reverse complement strand
ATCTGTTCCTCGACGTTCAAGTTCATTCATGATTTTGAAGGCAAAATCGTGACCTTTGATAGGATCGTTTCGACCCAGAATAAGAAGTTGATTCGGTTTTCGAATCACTGCATCATCAATGCAATGAATCGGATCGATTGGGTTTGAGGAAACTACGCATTTTCCAAGGAACGGTGTAATAAGTTCCTTCCAACGTTCTGAAAGGCAGACGATGGTGGCGTTGCAATCTTGGAGGCGTTGCTTCATTTTCTTTGCTCGATCTTTCTTCCCCAACCATGAGAGAATGTTCCCACTATGGATGTGGAAGACAATCTTTCCTCCAAGACGATGCGCATGTTCAGCAAGACGCAATTTCCTCAAGAACGAGTAGTCGGACGCTGCATGAAGGTGCACAATGATGTCTCCTCCAGATCCATTGATGAGTTCCTCCAAACGCTGTTTTGCAATGTTGTAGGCTTGAAGTTTTGACAGATACGATCCACTTGAGTGGCTCTCTACTGTTTCAACATCCCAACCCTCTGGAGGGTAAGAGGAAAGAGTCCTGATGACCGTTTGAATACCTCCTGGGCTTGAAATAGGCCCAACATGCACAACGGTCGGCATGATTGTTGTGAGCGGTCGTGCACACTTGACATCTATGGAAAAAACCCCCCTTTGCTCATAGTTTCAAACGGAGAAGTGAAGAATGGAGCGGGAGCAAACAGGTTCATGCTGTTCTCACCCGCTTTGTATGAAGTTGGGTTTGCAACAATAGCAGCCTTACCGTATGCAAAGCATGGGTTTGACCTCTTCATGGCCAGAAAACGTACTCTCTCTCGACCCGATGAAGGCTTTACTGGAACACTTACCATTCTTCTTCCAATATGGAACGAAGCCAACGTATTGACTCAGAAATTGAACAATTTGAAAGAAACATGTCAAACGTTCAAGCCACATCTCGTGATCATTGATTCAGCATCAACCGACGACTCGGTGTCCATTGCAGAAACGTGGGCTGGGAAGGAAGCATTCGAAAGCTATACCATGTTGAAAATGGAACAACGCAAGGGGAAAACTGCAGCCGTAAAGCAGGCTCTCAACCACATTCATGCATCAATCAAATCGGATATCATCTTGATGACGGATGCGGATGCAATGTTCGAATCCAACACTGTTCCTCGCCTACTGCAATGGTTTGCTGATCCAAGCATCGGTTGCGTTGGCGCCTCGCCAAAACGTATCGGTCAACGTGTTGAAGAAGAAGGGCATCGGAATTTATTCTCGATGGTGCGAAATCTAGAATCTAAACTTGACAGCACACCTTTCCTCGAAGGATCATGCATGGCTTGGAGAACGGAAGCATTGGATGTTCATGCATTGAATGAATCCTCAAATGCCGATGATGCACAGATTGCAACCAATGTCCGAATTAACGGTTTGAGAGTCATTCAGGATGAGGATGCTCACTTTATTGATCATGCACCTCTTGAACGAAAGGAGCATTCTCGACAGAAGGTGCGACGCGCACAGGGATTGCAACGGCATCTTCTGCGCCAGCGACGCCACTGGTTTAACCGCAGGCACGGTAAATTCGCAACAATCCTACGCCAGGAAGCCGCTCTTCACGTACTTACACCACTCATGTTGGTTTGCACAATGGTTGCAATGCTTGCTCGATGGGCATCCATTGGTTTTGCAGAAATTGATTTTTCAAATGCAACCCTCACAACGTTGCATGTAGGAATTTTCGCCACTGAGGCCTGTATTCTTCTCTCCTGGTTCACCGTTCGGTTTGGATTGAAGGTTCCAATACTCAACCAAATAGGCTCAGTGGTGGACAGCAACATCCACCTGATTCGAGCGCTATGGAACAGTTCAAGGGGAACGTCACTCCACATGTGGGATCAACATCTTGACGGTCGAAATTAAAAAAAAAAAAGGCCCCCCCATGCACCGGAATGCATGAGGGGGCGGATTCACACAAACTCTGTCTGTGTGATTACAACAACAAATCTCGTATCGCTAGTTTAGCGAATCAGAGAACGTTGGTTACGGTTGACTCGTAGATGAGCTTGTTGCTCGAACGGTCTAGAACCTTAACTTGAACGGAGCAAGCGCCGTCACAGAGTGAATCTGTTCCTTCGCTGATGGTAACTTCTTCTCCGAAGCCCCAGCTACCGTCGTCGTTGTCAGAAACAGCACAGCCAGTGTCGACTGCTTCGTTAGGGTTGGTGCATGTGTTGTAGACACCACCGTCAGCCGCTACTTGAACGATGACGGATGCCCATGATAGGTCATCGCCGTTGTCCATTGCAACGTAGACGAGTGCTTCTGATGCATCTGTACCTGGTGTACCGGCTGCGTCGGTTACACTGAAGCTGTACATCGAATAATCATCATAAATCAGTGTCAATTGTGCCAAGTTGACATCAGACAATGATTCGCAATCATTTGAGAGATGAACAAGTTGGGTTGACAAGGCGTTAGAGACCGTTGCAACTCCAGCAATTGAAGTGAGGAAAAAGTCCCCATCCATCGTTTCAAAATCGGAAATTGGGATTGAAAGATTGTTTATTCCCTTGGTTGAGTTATCGAAGAAGTCAATATTGCCATCGAGATCTAGATCGTATCCAAATGCTAGCCCAGAGACATCTGGAGTGTAAATTGCATGATAGACAGTCACATTGATTCCTATAATCGTGTCTTGTATTGAACCATTTGCCAATGTTGTTGATTGAATGTTAACATCAGCATTTTGGCAATCATTGATAATTTCAAGATTAATCATTGCTGAATTTATTTGAGACGAACTTGTGGATTCAGGTTCACCAATACAACCCGTTAATCCCACAAGAAGGAGTAAAACAGAAACAAACAGAACTCTTTTGGTCATAACCTCGCCTATACGAGGCAGTTATTTGATGGTTACCAATTTGAAAATCAAGCACCACAGCTGAGACAATCATCAGGACTGTCAAGGCTGCAAGCGATTTCTTCCATGCTGGTTAGTTCAGCACGTTCTGCAAGTCCGTTAACGGTTGGATCGTTCTTCGCCTTGCTCTCAACTGTGAATTGAATCGCATCGGCGGCAGCCTTGGTTCGCAGGTAGTACATACCTGTCTTGAGACCGGACTTCCAGCCGTAGAAGTGCATTGAGCTGACCTTTGCAGCATTCGCATCGATCATGTGGATGTTCATCGATTGACTTTGATCAATGTATGCTCCACGGTCTGCGGCCATGTCGAGGACATGCTTCTGCTTGATTTCCCAAGTGGTCTTGTACAATTCCTTGATGTTGTCAGGAATTCCATTGATGGCTTGAATTGAACCCTTGTGTCGCAAGATTTCGTCCTTCAATTCCATACTCCAAAGTCCTGCTGCAATCAGATCGTTGACCAAGTGCTTGTTGAGAACGATGAACTCACCCGAAAGGGTTCGTCGAACGTAGAGGTTGGAAGTGAATGCTTCGAAGCACTCATTGTTACCAAGAATTTGAGAGGTTGATGCTGTTGGCATTGGAGCTACAAGGAGTGAGTTACGCATTCCCTTGTCCATAATTTCAGCCTTGAGTGAATCCCAGTCCCATCGGCCAGAGTGCTCGTTCATACCCCAAAGGTCGAATTGAAGTATTCCCTGAGACGCAGGTGATCCTTCAAAGGTTGAATATGGCCCTTCTGCGATGGATGCATCCTTTGATGCAGTGCATGCAGCGAAGTAAATTGTTTCAAAAATTTCCTTGTTGAGTGCGCGTGCTTCAGGACTGTCAAAAGCCATTCCGAGCATAGCAAAGGTGTCAGCGAGACCTTGCACACCAAGACCAATCGGTCGGTGACGCATGTTTGAGTTTCGAGCTTCTTCTACTGGATAGTAGTTGACATCGATCACACGGTTGAGGTTACCTGTTGCGTGATAGGTGACATCGAAAAGAAGGTCATGATTGAATGAACCGTTTTCAACATACTTCGGTAGAGCGATGGATGCGAGGTTGCACACAGCGACTTCGTCTTCGGAAGTGTATTCCATGATTTCAGTACAGAGGTTGGATGAACGGATGGTCCCCAAGTTCTTCTGGTTGGACTTGAGATTCGCTGCATCCTTGTAGAGCATGTATGGTGTTCCTGTTTCAATTTGAGCCTCAACAACCTTGTCCCATACTTCACGAGCAGGGACGGTCTTTCGAGCCAATCCTTGAGCTTCGTAGGATTCGTAGAGTTCCTTGAATTCCTGACCATAAGCATCCTGCAATCCAGGGCATTCATTCGGGCAGAAGAAGGACCAATCTTCGTTCGCTTCAACGCGTTGCATGAACAAATCAGGAGTCCACAATGCGTAAAACAAATCTCGAGCACGCATTTCTTCCTTGCCGTGGTTCTTGCGCAGATCGAGGAATTCAATGATATCTGGGTGCCATGGTTCAAGGTAGATTGCAATTGAACCCTTTCGCTTGCCACCGCCTTGGTCGACGTATCGGGCGGTATCGTTGAAGACGCGAAGCATTGGAACGATGCCGTTTGAAGTTCCGTTCGTCCCCTTGATGTAAGATCCCTTTGCACGGATGTGGTGAATGGAGAGTCCAATTCCACCAGCAGACTTTGAAATCAATGCACATTGCTTGAGGGTATCATAGATGCCATGAAGTGAATCGTCCTGCATGGTCAAGAGGAAACAGGATGACATCTGTGGCATCGGTGTTCCCGAATTGAACAACGTAGGAGTGGCGTGAGTGAAGTAACCGTTCGACATGAGATCGTAGGTCTTGAGTGCCTTTTCGATATCTCCGTGGTGAATACCTACTGAAACTCGCATGAGCATGTGCTGAGGTCGTTCTGCGACCTCTCCATCGAGGCGAAGAAGGTACGAACGCTCAAGAGTTTTAAATCCGAAGTAATCGTAATTGAAATCTCGATTGTAATCGATATGATTGTTCAACACTTCTGCATTTTCCATAATGATGTTGTAAACTTCCTCAGAGATGAGAGGAGCGTGTTTCTTTGATTCAGGATCAATGTACTCTCGAAGGTCAGTGATGACATCGGTGAATCGATCCTTGGTCGAACGGTGCAGGTCATCAACACAGATTCGTGCAGCGAGCTTGCTGTAATCAGGATGTTGAGAAACCAATGAGGCAGCGGTTTCTGCAGCGAGTTGATCCAGTTCGCGAGTGGTGACACCGTCATAGAGACCTTCGATGGTCAACTTTGTTAGATTCGCAGGGTCGACCCAGTTTGGATCCAATCCTTCAGCCAATCGTCGTAATTTATCGAGAATTGCATCGAATCGTACGTCCTCTCTCTCGCCTTTTCTGTTCACTACTTGCATGGTCATTTTGCCTCATCTCCTGCCTGTTTCTGTGCGTGCGTATCTCTCTTTGTTCGCGGTCGGTTCAAAAGTCTTCGTCCATAGAAAACCGCTGTTGGACACTTCCGAGGGATGCGCCGTCCATGACACCGGATTTCTGATACTCGCCAACTCGCTTCTCGAAGAAGTTGGTCTTGCCTTGCATGGAAATCATCTCCATCCATGGGAAGGGGTTGCTGACATCGTACAACTTTGATGCTCCAAGGGAGATCAACAGTCGGTCAGCAACGAATTGGATGTATTGCTTCATCAAATCTTCATTCATTCCAATGAGATTGACTGGGAGTGCACTGGTCACAAATTCAATTTCAATTTCGACCGCTTCAGCGATGACCCGGTGAATAATGTTCTCAGGGGTTGGCCTCTCGAGTTTGCTGTGCAAAAGACAAGCAAAGTCACAGTGCAATCCTTCATCACGACTGATCAATTCATTTGAGAAGGTCAATCCTGGCATGAGGCCACGCTTCTTGAGCCAGAAAATAGCACAGAAGGATCCTGAAAAGAAAATCCCTTCAACAGCTGCGAATGCAACCAGACGTTCTGCAAAGGACCCTTTCTTACGGGAAAGCCAGCGCATTGCCCAGTCACCCTTCCGCTTGACAGATGGTACTGTTTCAAGAGCTTTGAAAAGGTGATTCTTTTCGTTTGAATCCTTGATGTACGTATCAATGAGCAGAGAATATGTTTCCGCGTGAATGTTCTCCATCATGATTTGGAATCCGTAAAATGCTCGTGCTTCGGCCCAGCATACTTCATTTGCGAAGTTGACAACAAGGTTTTCGTTAACGATACCGTCGCTTGCAGCAAAGAACGCAAGAACGTGCTTGAGGAAATGTTGCTCGTCCTTGTTGAGTTGTTCCCAATCCTTCATGTCCTCAGCAAGATCAATCTCTTCAGCAGTCCAGAATGATGCTGCATGTTGTTTGTACATTGCCCATACCTCATCTTGCTCAATTGGGAACAGAACGAAGCGATCAAGATTTTCTTGAAGCATCGGTTCTATGTGTTCATGCGATAGGTCTATCTCAATTCCGTCATCATTTCGATTATGCTCGATTACCATATTGTCACCTTCCACCAATGCGCTGGAGTTTCTCCTCCGTCCGAGATGGCTCATAAATATGTGCATGCCTGACGCACATAAAGTCGTGTTTTCAAAGGAGGATAAAACAAGGGGCTGCGCCGATAAACATGTTTATCCGACCGATTTCTATAAGAACCGATTTTTTTGAAATGTAAAGTGATATTTTTCAGCCGAATTATACCTACATTTCCACTGGAACAAAATCAAAGACTCCTTGAACCACCAAGAAGAGGCAAAACCATGCGAACCCAAATTCATGTCAAATTCGCAAAATTGAATGGAGAGGCGCGCCTTCCTACACAAGGTAGTTCACAAGCTGCAGGATGGGATTTGTATGCTCTGGAGGAAACAATTGTACTCAAGGGCTCATCTGTGATTATAACAACTGGTCTTGCTTGTGCGATTCCAGAAGGATGGGAAGGGCAAATTCGATGCCGCTCTTCGCTTGGAAAAAAGGGAATGATC
>JACETE010000078.1 GCA_013911465.1 Candidatus Poseidoniales archaeon | reverse complement strand
CATCCATGATGATGGCCTCGTAAATGAGTCTTGGATTTTTTTGAAGTTCCTCTTCAAGCCAAGTCTCACTTGGAAGAGGCAAATGTCGATGCCAATGGCAAAACAAAACCTCCGAAGCAGTTAATCGAATAGATCCGTCATCATTTCGAAAACCAAGAGCACTCTTTTCGTACAAACGAGTTGCTAGCGGGGGTGGAATTCTCCAAAACATTCCATCCTCAAGCGGAGGTGGAATTTTTTGTGAATCACGACTACCTATCGAATCGAGATTCAATGAACGGGAAGTTCTTGCCCGTGGCTTGAACTTCCGTTGCTGTCGGACCATGTTTCATCCTAGAATTCTTCCCATATTGTTGCGTCGATGACCGATTGTCCTAAGGACTACCACCTTGACATAGAAATCGGGGAGCAGTATGGTAAGCGGGTTCTTAGGAACACTCACCACTGAGGAACGAACACTTCTCCATCTTTTGGACCACCAACTTCCAGAAAACAATTGGGAAGCGCCAATGGAATTGACTCAAGCAGGAATATCCGCCGCAGTTCATGTTCAAAGGAAACACGTTCCCAGAACCCTCAAGCGTTTGGAACAGCAATCATTTTTGAACACAACAAGTCGACATGTTCCCGGTGCAAGACAACGGCGACGAGTGTATTCACTTACACTAGGAGGTCGTGAACGTGCTCAATCCATTCTTAATCGTATCAAATCCACACCAGTCAACTCGGGTGGTACAACTGTTTTACTTCAAACATTACTGACAAGTTCCCAAGACACCTTGGAAACTCTTGCGCATATCGATGAACACATGGTCGTTCATTCAGATCCAGTAATGTCTCCTGTATCCCATCCTGAAGGTTCAGCATCTCTCGATGCACAAGCAGGTGAAGCGCTTATTCGTAGAATGTTTGCTCGCGCATGGCAAGATGGGCGGATCACAAAAGATGAACAACTGCTCCTCAACGAAGTGGTCGATTTCCTAGGCATGCATCCAGAACGAGTTCGTCGGCTTTCTAATGAAGCTCGTCGGGAAATTGATGCACCTCCTCCTGAGGAAATCTATCTTGATATGCTTCGACAAGCCCTCGTTGATGGCGTCATTCATGAAGAGGAAGATGCATTGCTTAAGACAGTTCAGATTGCTTTTGACATCGATGCCGATGCACATGAACGTATCCTCAAGATTGCACTTCAACAACCGTACATTACGCCTGAAATAGAGGCCTATCGATCTGTCTTGAGGACTGCCCTCATTGATGGAATTATCACCTCTGATGAATCTGCAATGTTAGAGACGTTACGAAAGACAACTGGAATCACCAATCAGGAGCATGCAATGCTCCTTGCTGAATTACAAGATGGAATAGAGGGATGACAATGGGAATGAGTGATGATGATGCAAAGGTCCACGACGCATTGAAAAAATTAGAACGCAATTTGAAGAACATCAAACCATCAAAGGTGCTGTTGGTTGGCGATATCATGATGGATTGTTACATTCATGGATTTGCAAATAATTTGAATTCACGAGCGCCAGTTCCAGTCTTGAAAGAGACTTCACGCGATGTGGATGTAGGAGCTGCTGCTCACGTTGCTCGAGGACTTGACTCACTTGGATTAAAGAGTCATTTGCATGGAATCGTTGGTGACGATGATTCAGGCCTCGCAATTTTAGAAATGCTTGAAGAAGAGGGAGTAGAGACTTCCGGAATTGCAGTCCTTGAAGAACGAATAACAACCGTAAAAACGCGATTGTTGGGCGCAAGAGAAGGCTTGGTTAAAGGCGAACAACTTCTCCTTCGTTGGGATATTGAGGACGATACGCCAATTCCCGATTCCGCAATAACCAATCTCATTGAGCGGACTGTTGAAAGTATCCCAAATTCAACTTGTCTTATTCTTTCTGATTATGGTCTTGGTGTACTGAATGATCAAGGTGCAGAACGCTTAATTCAAGTAGCAAAACAACACAATGTACCTATTATTGCTGATCCGAAGTTAACAGGATTACATCGAACTCATGGTGTCGATTGGGTGTTGTTCCAATCAAAAGGTTTGGAATTGATGCGACGACGATTGGGAGCAACCACAGGTGCAGAAGCAGCTGCAATGTTGCTCGAAACCAACGATTGGAAGCATCTTTTGATTCTCGAAGGACAAGATGGAGTCACAATTCACTCTCACAATGAGGATACAGTCCACGTCCCATGCATGCTTGAAGAGATTCGCCAAATGATCGGATTGATTGATGCCGCCGCTGTGGCTGTTGCTACTGCAATTACACTTGGATTATCTGTTGATGAAACCGCCCAATTGGCGAATGCTGCAAGTGAATGCATTCTTGTTGCAGACAGGACGGATCGATTTGTTTTACGACTCGATGATATGATTGATCGAATTGGTGAAATTGCATGGTCCCTTCAAGTATCGAAACGCTGAGGTGTACATGTTGAGTTCATGGCCGAGGCCGACTACTGCAGATGTTGGATTACGTTCATTCGCCCCATCATTACCAAGATTGTTTGAAGAAACAGCCTTAGGGATGCAATCATATCTTCTCGCTCAACCAATTCCCAAAGATTCCATTCATCATTCCTCGGTTTGGACTGTTCAAATTCCTCACCATGATGATGAAATGGGCCTCCTACTTGTCAAATGGCTTGAAGAAATCCTTTACATGGATGAAGTTGAGGAAAAATGGCTTGTTGAAAGTTCTGTAAAAGTTGAACAGAATTCTGAACTGAGCATGCTTCAGGCCCAAGTTCTTTGGATACCATCAGATGAAATCGACAAAGAGGTTGAGATAAAGGCGGTCACACGACAAGACCTAGTCGTCTCTGAAGTAGCTCATGGTGAAATTCTTAATTCCCCATGGGTTGAAGTTCCAACATTCGAAGGACCTGGTTGGTACAGCGATGTAGTGTTTGACATATAGGTGGGAATCCTCGGGTGGACGCTCGTACCCACAGGCCGTATCTGCACACTTCCTCCGTCCCGTATCCCCACAGCATCCATGGCCCCAGGTAGGGATGCTCCGTTCCCGGCCTGACCTGTTCCCCCGGTTATTTGGTTCCCGTTTCCCTCCGGAAACGGTTCGCAACACCCGGATCATGTGGGGGCGAGACATCTACGTCCGCATGCAGGAACCTGTAAGCCGCTTTCGCCGCCCCAAGGCATTCAGCCCACCATAAAGACGATTTGTGGTACAGGGTACGCCTAGCTCCCCACCTATCCCAACGTATCCTAGAACTGACTCTATTTCAATCAAACGCTAGGTAGGTTCAGACCTGTTCTTCATATTTCGAAGGACAGGATGTTTTGATCACATCGGCTTCAATGAAAAATGTACCATCGTGTGTACGGAGTGTTCCCTCAGCATAGACGGTTCGGTTATCTCCCAAACCATTGGAAATAGATCCGGCATTTGAGTAGTGAACAATAAGATCGTATTCTGAACCTTCCAGAATAAAAGTCATTGCTGATTCATTGATGCTTCCATCACGGATTTCTCCACGAACAGCAACTTCGTTGTCAATGTGTTTGTCTCGTTCATCCATCAACTGATCGACTGTGAGTGTGGGTTGTGGAGCCTGTAGAAAGATCGTTCCTAAAACTGCAATCGTAACAACGCCCCCGATGAGGAGCAATCGGTTACGGTATGACAGCATTGTATCACTAGCTCCTATCAATCCGATGTATTTCAACGTCTGCTCAAGATTATGAACGATGGGAAGAACCGACTGCATCAGCAATTGTCTCAAATTCTGAATGCTTCAGTTTGTTATGTAAGCCATGAACGATTGATTTGGTTAATCCTGGACCTTCGAAGACAAATCCAGCATAAGCCTGCAATAACGTAGCTCCTGCAAGAATTTTCTCCCAGGCATCTTCTGCATTCATGATTCCACCAACACCAACAATTGGTAATTTACCATCTGTGTATGAATAGATGTGACGAATCATCTCTGTACTTTGGTTCTTGAGAGGTGAACCCGAACAACCACCTTGTTCAAGGTAAATTTTACTTGATTGATTTGGTCGTTCGAGTGTCGTGTTTGTTGCCACAATACCATCAATCTCACATGCCAATGCTTCATCAACAACAGCCTCAAGTTGTTCGATTGTAAGATCGGGTGCAACCTTGATGAGGAGTGGCTTTGAAGGTACATTTTCTCGTTCAGAATTTGTTTGGTTCACCTCAATACAGGCATTGAGAATACCTTTCAAATGATCTCCGTGTTGTAGATCACGCAGTCCAGGCGTATTGGGTGAAGAAACGTTAATGACAAAAACATCAACAAAGGGCCAAAGGCGATTCATTGTTGTTGAATAGTCTATTTTTGCTTCATCAATTGGCGTTAATTTCGACTTGCCAAGGTTTGCCCAAACCGGAATTGATCTTGGCCCTGAACGTCGCAATTGTTGTACAATTTTTTCACTACCGGGGTTGTTGAATCCCATACGATTGACAAGGGCACGATCGCCTCCGTGGCGAAACATTCTGGGTTTAGGATTACCCGATTGTTCGAGCATTGTTACTCCTCCAATTTCTGAAAATGCAAGACCGATGGATTCCCAGCCACGAAGAGCTTCCGCTCGTTTGTCCATTCCTGCTGCTAAACCAAACGGATGTGAATATTGCATTCCGAAACAATGAGTTTCCAGAGATTTTCTGGGTTTGTACAACAATCGAAGACAGCTACGAAAAATAGGGTTTGATGATGCTATGCGCAACATTAGCAATGAACGTGCATGTGCTTTCTCCGAATCCTGAACCGCTAAAAGCGGTCTCGAAAACAATCGGAAAATCCCCCCCATAAACTGTGGTCGGACCGATATCCTTCAATCCTTGCGCTTGTTAGCATGCATATGGAGGAGAATTCAACACGTTGGCTTGCCCTCCGAGAGGCGTCAAGACGTATACTAGTCGAACAGAATTTAGTCATACGACTTCCAAAAAATCAACACGAACGATGGCACAGATTGATTCTCAATATGGGGGATTCAATGCCACAACGACTTGAATTCCCATTAATGGAAGTAGGTGATTTTTCATTTCACATCAACCAACACCAGATATTTTCAATGGAATTAGAGGAACCCGAGTCACTTGATACACTTTGGATTCCATTCGATTCACATCATCTGATTGAACAACTTCTTCATATGTGTTCAGAATTATTGCTTGCCGGATATCCAGGTTGCAGTGGTTGTGGTTATCGAGATGATGAAGAAAAATGGGATGAGATATCTCACCGCCAACGATTGAAATCTCTCCGTTAATTTTTCCAGATAACATAAGTTATCTGTTCTATTTCAAGTCTGGCGAGCCTTCAAGTATTGTCGACAAACGCAGTGAAATCATGAGCATTGTCGTCCTCGCTGAGAAACCTAGTGTCGCCGAAGATATCGCAAAGATGCTCAACATCAACAAAAAAGAGGCAACACATTGGTCTGGAGAAGGCATTATTGTAACATGGGCTGTCGGCCATATGCTCGAACTGAAATACATGGATGATTACAATCCAGACTTCAAAAATTGGAGGAAAACGGCCGATGATTTGCCGTTCATTCCTGAAGAATTTGAGTTCAAACCTAAATCAGGATCAACTCGTAAACAACTTACTGCTGTAAAAAAACTCATGGCAGACAAAGCAGTAACAGAGGTTGTCAATGCCTGTGACGCAGCTCGAGAAGGTGAATTGATTTTCCAGACAATATATCACTATTCAAAATCCAAATCCCCTGTATCGCGAATGTGGTTACAATCGATGACCAAGGAAGCGATTCAACGGGCATGGGACGAACGTAAATCTGCTGATGAATATCAAAACCTTGCAGATGCCGCATACAGTCGAAGCCAAGCCGATTGGTTAATTGGAATGAACGGATCAAGAATTGCTCAGGTCTGCATCACAAAAAAAAGGACTGAAAGCATCTCACTGGGTAGAGTGCAAACAGCCACACTTGCTATTCTAGTCGATCACGAACTTGAGATTTTGCAACATACAGCACGACCATTTTGGGTTTTGACTGCACAATTTGAAGGAAGCAGTAGTTCTTGGACCGGACGCTGGGAAGGCGGAAAATCCACTGAAGACACGAAAGCACATTGGATTCTTACGCCTGAAGATAAGGAGCGCATTCAAGCACTTTTGGATTCCAAACAACAGGCAAAAGTTACTCAGAAAATTTCTGAGAGTAAGGAACGACCACCCCTCAATTTCGATCTTACAACATTGCAACGACAGGCGAATTCAATGTTTTCTTGGCCAGCAAAGAGGACACTCAATGTTGCACAATCACTGTATGAACGTCATAAATTGACGACATACCCTCGTACTGATTCACGATACTTGCCAACAGATATGAAAGAAACAATCAATACAACTCTAAGCAATTTGGGCCAACTCGACGACATGAAAGGTTTCATTGAGACACTTACATCCAACGGGCTCAAAAATGAGAAGAGAAACTTCAATGATGCGAAAGTAAGCGATCACTTTGCAATCATCCCAACAGGCAATTTACCAACCTCAAGCCTATCAAAGGATGAGCAACGTTTGTTCAATATGATTGTACGTAATTTCATTGCATCTTGGTATGGTGAAGCGTTGATAGAGAAGCAAAAAAGAACTGCAGACCTCGGAGGAGAAATCTTCACAAAAGAAGCTCAACAATACACAACACTCGGATGGCGTGAAGTCGTTCCAAAGAATCTCACTTTCCCAGAAGGTTGGGGGACTGTTTCAGAAGAATCACCAATGGCTGATATATCGTCGCATGAATGGAAGGAAGAAAAGTCAAAGCCTCCTGCTCGAATAAAGGAAGCGAGACTTCTTTCCTTGATGGAGAAAGCTGGCAAAGACATCGAAGATGAAGATCT
>JACETE010000077.1 GCA_013911465.1 Candidatus Poseidoniales archaeon | reverse complement strand
GTGCTACAACATCCGACCAATGCATGAATTCACCTCAAACAGGTACGGCTCGAATGAGTCCGCGAAGAGGGACGTCATCGACTTCATTGCGAACAGTTTTGTTGACCAGTACAAGAGCAAGGACAACTTCTCCACCAGAGGCTCGGATAGCTGCAATGGTGTTGCTCATGGTCACTCCACTTGAGAGAACATCGTCAATGATTGCTACCTTCTTTCCACCGCCGACTTGGCCGTATTTGTTCGAGAGGGCACCGGCACCAGGTTCTCCATCCACATTTCGGTGAATTGCTACTTCAACATCGAGGGCCTGTGCGACTTCATGAGCAAAAGCAATTCCATTGATGGAAATACCAACAATCGTGTCGATCTCTTCCACTTCTTCCATTACAACATCAGCCATAATCTCGCCGATTGCAGTAATTCGTGCTGGTCGTACCCCGATTGTCCTCCATCCGATTCGGACGTCTGTTGGACGTTCGGATTTGGAATCGGTAAGAAGCCATTGGATTGTATCTTGAGAAAGAGACAACTCGTCCGCAATTTGCTGAGAGTTGAGGCCATCTTTACGGAGATTTTTCACGATGGTCTTGAGTTCTTCAATGCTTAGTGTCATGTTATCGTGCTAAGCGAACACCCTTACCACCATGAAGGCTTTGCATATATTCCATCAAAGACTTGAAGAGAAAGGTGTGGCAGGAGGCTACATGAGCGACTTCGATTACGAGACACTGCTTAACCGAGCACGTGACAACATCCCAGAGGATATTTCGTCTCGAGCACGTTGGCGTTTGCCCGAACCTCAGATCATGATCGAGGGTTCAAACACCATCCTTCGCAACTTTACGGAAGTTGTTGGAATGATGGACCGTGACGATAATCACGTCTATCAATACATCCTCAATGAATTGGGGACCTCAGGTTCTCGTGATGGTCCTCGGGCACGATTCAAGGGACGTATTCCTCCAAAGCGTTTGAAGAAGGCAATCGTTGGATACGTCAACACCTACATCAAATGCAGTCAATGTGAGGCTCCAGATACCCATTTCATCAAACAGGATCGAACTACACTGCTGAAGTGCCAGGCTTGTGGTGCAACACGGCCTGTCAAACTCTAATTAATCTTCAAACGTCATTTGAAGAGCGGAATCGATGGTTCCATTTTCGATATGTTTGATCAGCGACTGAATATCGATATCGGATTGTAAGCGATACCAAGTTCCTTCAGGGTAAACGACGCATGCGATTCCATTCTCGCAGAAATCAAGACATCCCGATTTCTGGATTCTTATGTTCTGAAGCCCTTGCTCTCGTGCTGCGAGTTTAATTGCTGAAAGCAATTCAAGGCTACCTCGTTTTTTGCAAGACGGTCGAGTTGCTCCCTCTGGACGCTCATGCCCACAAATGAAGACATGTCGACCATAACCGGGTGCATCGCGCCCTTTTGGGTCAACTGGCATCGTTCAAACCTCTACAGAATTAATTGCCAAAGCAACCTCGATATCGAGTGATGTGACTTTTCCTTGATCGTGTGTTGTAAGTTCAACAACGACGTACCCCCATCCAAAATGGAGGTCTGCATGATGATTTTGTTCTTCGCAGATGATACTGATTTCATCGACAAAGGTCTTTGCATCTGCAAAGTTATCAAACGAGAATTCCCTCATGAGATGGTCTTCTTGAATTGACCATCCGGTGGGAATCTCCATTCATTCAACCCCAAAGGTGTGCATCATCGTTGCCTGCGGTTTCCTTTTCCACTTTCTCGTGAAGGGTCGACCGCCGCTTCATATCCTCTCTTTCAAACGCAAGAAGTTCCTTGTCATCGATGTAAGCAGGTCTCATGTGTGCGATGAGAACAATCTGAACGACGGTGTCGCGAGCAACAAATCTCCTCGCTCCAGTTTCATCAAGAATTTCGAGGCTTGTCTTTCCTGAAGAAATTAGGCGTCCACGGACCCATGGGTCTGCGTCGGGTAGAAGGGCACGTGCGTCGATAAGAATCTCAATCAAATCATCTCTTCGCAAGCCATTCCTTCGTTCGAGGAGATCTCCATGATGAACGCCTTGCAATTCTTCGAGCGAGGGGGAGCCGAGGTCACTCCACAACTCAATTGCCCATTCAGGGAGTTCTACTTTGTTTGTCTTTTTCGCCATGATGTCCTCTGGTTGGCGACCCTACATAACCATGTGCAATTTCTTTCTTCAGGCTCTGAACAGGGTGATGGGTTCTTGAAGGGACGTCGCTCCGCTAGATTTGGGGTTCACATGAAAGTCACGTGGCGGCAATTGCCGACAGTCTTGTTTGAGGATGAGGTCCTCGACAAGGCATTCTCTCGTGCAAGGAAGGCTGCGGACCGTGTCGAAGACCACAATCGTGTCTTCAGAACTCGGAAACAGATGACTCGAATGGTTCAAACTGCTGCAGATATTATTCACACAATGTTGACGGAAACGGTCAGGACCTGGCCTTCTTTGGATCAGTCTCCCCAGTTTGACGTTGCAATGATTGAAGCCTGTGTTGGTACCGATGATTACCGTCATCACCTCTCGATGCTTCAATGGGGTGCTTCGCAAGTCCAGCGGATTGCAACGCAAAACAATCGTAAGATTGTTCGCACAGCTCGAATTGAGTTGATGCATGAGGCAAGGAGAGAAGCATATGGGCGAATCGGTTCAATCATGGGTCGTGTTGGTCCTTCATTGAAATGGCTGAATGAATCCAGGGAGATTCTCAAAGCCCTCCCTCAGATTGACAGCACTCTTCCTGTAATTGTCGTGTGTGGGGCGCCAAATGTTGGCAAATCAGCCTTCATCAGCGCTTTATCTTCAGGCAAAATGGAAGTCAACCATTATCCGTTTACGACAAAACAAATCCACATTGGTCATTTTATTCACCGACGACTTCAACATCAAATGGTTGACACTCCAGGACTTTTGGATCGTCCCATGGATCAACGCAACTCAATCGAATTGCAAGCAATTGCTGCACTTGAACACGTTGGAAGTCTTGTCCTGTTCTTGGTCGATCGAACCGAAACATGTGGTATGTCTTGGGAGGATCAGATGAACTTGCTTGGAGATGTTGAGCGTCTCTTACCTGGTACTGAATTGATGGTCGTGAGTTCGAAAGCAGATGCTCTGAAACCTTTGCCAAAAGATTGGGATTTAATTCGAGAAAACGAAGAGCGATGGAGAGACAACGGATCCCAAGGTGAACCGAAATTACCGCTTCTTTACGATGATGAAGGCCGCCCAACAATGAGTGCTTTGGAAAACGTTGGCCTCGATGCATTACGGCTTGAAGTTGTACGCAAAGTCAAGGCTGCTCAAGTTGTTGATCCCCTCACACTACCCGAGGGGTGGCATCGTTCTCGATAACTTCACATTAATCGAGCGAGCACTGGAAGCATTGTGAGGAAGGCAAAGATGCCGAAGAAAACCAACATCCAAACGCGCATGCGCTCCTTGTTTTTCTCGTCCTTTTCGTATTTCTTGATGCAATCTGCATCTTTACAGACTCGTTCTTCTGCTTTGGCAGAGATGTCTATGCCACAAACACGACAATGCTTGTGAGAGGGAATGTGTGCCAACGCCTTCGAACGCTTTGGCATGTTCTTGACTTTCTGCTTCACTGCTGATGCGTCGACCATCGAATCACTCCGGTTGAACCAAGGTTCCTTCAAACGGGCGTCCTTCCAATGCATCTTCAATACGACGGATGTCTCGTCCATCAAGGACGCCAATTCTCAACCCACAATCGATTGCCCAGTTGACGGCGATTGGATCGACAGCTGCACTCTGTCCTGGGCCAAGAGGTTCAGTTCCTGTTATCTCTTGCAGTTCTGAGAGAGTTAGAACATCAATTGGCTTTGCATCATCATTTTTGCGGGGGTCGGCTGTATAGACATGAGAAACATTTGTTGCAATAATCACGTGTGCCGCCCCTGCATCTCTCGCAAATGCAACGCTTACCGCATCCGTTGTATGGCCGGGAGCAGTCCCTCCCATAACCACAATATTGAACGAGTCGAACAATTGTGCAGCACGGTCGGTTGTTGTGGGGATTTCGTTCGCAACATTGCAGCCAATTTCGGAGAGCATTGTTTGCAGAATTGTTGCGTTTAACCGTGTAGCTGCAATACCAATTTCATCGAGCTTAAATCGATCTGATATCAAGTGTTCAGCGAGTTGAATTCCATTGCGTGCAGGCGTTCCTCCACCCACAACCAGGCCAATTTTCCTTCCATTTCCTTCGAAATGTACAATGGTTTGACGCAGTTGTCCAAGCCAGGTTTTGACATCATGGTCGCCGTATAGGAGCGAACCTCCGAGTGCGATGATGGTTGGTGCGACCATAGATTCGCCTCGTCAAGGCGTTTCTTATGGCTTGTCCTATCAAATCCAAGGCGAGAGTTGAAAACCCTTGGTCCGACCCCAATAGACAGGGGGTCAGAAGGTGTCGGACGATGTTGAACTCGCAGCACGTCGCCTTCGCCTCAAACTTGCTCTTGAAGACCTTCGAGAAATGAAAGGATTTGGAACTGAACTTGTGACCGTCATTATACCTCCTGACCGACAGATTAGCGATGCACGTTCGCTTTTACAAAACGAACACGGACAGGCTGCCAACATTAAGTCAAAATCCACTCGAAAGAATGTTCAAGGTGCGATTGAATCTGCAATCTCCTCACTTTCTCGTTTCAAAACACCGGGCGAACGAGGTATTGCACTCTTCACAGGTGCAATTATTGTTGGAAACAACAAGACGCGTCAAACAACCGTTGTCATCGACGACCCACCTCAAGAGTTGCTTTCGTTTCGCTACCGATGCGATTCAAAATTTGAATTGACACAACTTGAGGACATGCTCGTGGATAAGCGTTCGTACGGTTTGTTCGTTATCGACCGTTCAGAAGCAGCATATGGTATCGCTTCCGGTAAGCGCATCCATGTGCAGGAGCACTTGGTTTCCAACATTATGGGGAAACACCGACAAGGTGGTCAGTCTGCTCAACGTTTCGAGAGGTTGATTGAAGAGGCTGCTCACAATTTCTTCAAGCGAGCAACAGAACACGCTTGCTCGTATTGGCTGCCGAACCTCGAAAACATTCAGGCCATCATTATCGGCGGCCCTGGTGCTACGAAAGATTACGTGGTACGGAACGAATACTTCCACCACGAAATCGCAAAGAAGATTGCGAAAACACATTTCGATGTTGGTTATTCAAACGAATCAGGTGTTCGTGAACTCGTCGACAATGCTGGTGCCTTAATGGGTGAGATCGAATTGGATGCTGAACGTCAAACGATGAATCGATTTTTGGCGGAATTGATCAAACCTCAGCCACGAGCAACCTATGGTGAAATGATGTTACGTCAAGCACTCGATCAAGGCGCAGTTGATACGTTACTCATTTCTGAGAGCATGCGTAAGAATTCAGTGGAGATTGAATGCGGTGGATGTGGACATACTTGGACTGCATCTCTCTCAAGAACTGATGAACTTCCAGAATGCCCTTCCTGCGGAGTAGGTAATGACTCACATAAGGAACTCAACAACATCTCTCTCATCGATGTTCTAAGTGAAATGGCTGCAAAATCCAACAGTGAGATTGCATTTATTTCAACCGATACTGAAGAAGGGGCTCAACTTGCATACGGCTTTGGTGGCCTTGCAGCAATATTGCGTTATCCAATGATGTGAGGTGTTGAATTGAAATTACTTCACGACATGATTTCTCCACATTTGGAACAACTTCTCTCCGCAAAGGGCGTAGAGAAGTCAGCATGGGAGTCCATGCTTCAGCCAAGCCGAGAAGCGAGCCAGGGTGATCTCACATTACCGTGCTTCCCTTTTGCATCGGTTCTCAGAATGGCTCCACAAGCAATCGCTGATGAACTTGCAGACTCATTTCCACCGTTGGATGCACTGCTGAGTGTTTCCTCCGTGAATGGGTACTTGAATTTCAAAGCCCATCCTGAATGGCTGGCTAATGCCATTCTTTCGAATCAGATTTATGTCGGAAATGCATTGGAAAACTCTGGAAAAACCGGTGAACGAGTACTTCTTGAACATACCTCTGCAAACCCAAACGGTCCATTCCACGTAGGCCGTGCAAGAAATGCAATTTTGGGTGATACCTTGGTTCGTTTGCATCGTCTCCATGGTGATGATGTTCGAGCAGAGTATTACGTTGATGACATGGGTAAACAGGTCGGTGTTCTTGCATGGGCTCTTGAGAATCTCAGCAAAGAGGACGTCGAAAACCTCCTTTCCGAACGTGAACCACCGTCTGAGCGTTGGGCAGACAAAGCAGATCATCAGCGTGTTCGCTGGTATCAAGCGGCTCAACTTCTAAGGAACGATGCTGATGAAGCGCGCAAAGGTGAGATTGAGCAAGAGATTGGTAAATTGGTCCATGCAAGTGAACACGGTGATGTTGGCGTCCTTGAGTCCTTTGAATCTGCATACACCCCGGTCTTGGATGGAATGCTAACCACACTCTCGCGACTTGGAATTTCATTTGACACGTTCACGAAAGAATCAACATTTGTTGTTAATGGAACGGTTGCAGAACTGATGAAGACTCTCGACAGCCTCGAGATATCTGGAACGGCTGATAATGGAGCTGGATACCTTGATCTGGGTCAGCGAGGACTCAAGGGCAAAACTGAATTCTTCTATAGAAGAGGGGACGGTTCGAGCCTTTATGCGACTCGGGACGTTGCTTATCACATGTGGAAATGGGGAGAGTCAAATCGTCTTGTTAACGTACTTGGTGAAGATCATAAATTGCAGGCAAAACAAGTTGGAATGACCTTGGAGGAATTAGGCCAAAAGCGGCCCAACGTTCTCTTCTATTCGTTCATCAAACTCCCGGAAGGGAAGATGAGTACGCGTCGAGGTAACGTTGTCTTCATGGATGACCTCCTTGAGGAAGCACATGCACAAGCATCT
>JACETE010000076.1 GCA_013911465.1 Candidatus Poseidoniales archaeon | reverse complement strand
GACGCTGCAGCAACCAGCCATCGTGGAGGCATGATGGATGGTCGGCCACGCCCCGTTGAAACCAACGGCCCGCTGCAACATCATCGACTTGCAGTAGAGATACACCCTCGAAAACAGGATTCCTTTGCAACATCGAACATTCCCGTCGATCGGCCGTTACCAAACACAGTCATTCGATTTGTCCTCTCTCCTCCTCGTACAGAACCTGTGCGAAGAGTTCCGAAGAGTGCTGACGTTCTCGGAAACCTGAGAACTGAGGTCATTTGGACGACACTTCTCGGGATTGTTCCATCGTTTTTGATTCCAGTATTCCGAGGATTTGGATCCTATGCAATCGACGGATGGGCCAATCTCTTGTTCGGCGGCCTTGTTGCTGGTTTTGTTACCGGAGCAATATGGCGCCCGCGAAGGCCATCGATTCCTTACGAGGAAGGTGTTCAAGAATTGGATGAATCGTTGGCTAATGTTTCCCAGTAGGAATCCTTCCGCATTGCATCAGCAACGCAAATCGCAGCCATGTTGACGATATGGCGGACTCCATCTTGTCGGGCAACCAATTGCACTGGATGTTTCATCCCTTCAAGAATCGGCCCTGTCATTTCCGCATCTGCGAGTTGTTCCAGCATCTTGTAGACAATGTTCGCCGAAGCAAGATTTGGAAGAACCAAGATGTTTGCAGGACCTGTAAATTCCATGAATGGATACTCTTTCTGAACGTTCGAATCGAGAGCAGTGTCCGCTTGCATTGGACCGTCAATCACCAAGGTTGGATCGAGAATTCGAGCCATTTCAACAGCCTCTTCAATTCGGTCGCTTCGTTGTGCACGAGTGCTTCCAAAGTTGGAAAACGAAAGCATTGCAACTTTCGGTGCGACTCCAAATCGTCGGGCGACTTTTGCAGTCTGTACTGCTATTTCTGCGAGAGTCCTGCTGTCGGGATAGACATTGACCGTTGCATCTGCAAGGAAGAGAATCTTTCCTTTGATGGTCACCATGTAGCAACCAATGAGACAGTGTGCATCTTCTGCTGGACCTATTGTTTCCAGCACTGGGCGAAGAACGTCGCTGTAATTTCTGCTTACGCCGCCAACGAAACCATCGGCATCACCTGCTTCAACCATCTGACTTGCAAAGTATGGACGGCTTTTGAGTAGTCTTGCTGCATCCGCTTTGGTAACACCCTTTCTCTTTCTGCGTTCAAACAGTGCATCAGAATATGCGCCCTTTCTGCGTTCATCGAAACGAGGATCATAACATTCGTAATCGAAATTGAAATGCATCTCTTCCATCATATTTGCAATACGATCGATCGGACCGAGGAGAATCGGTTTGCATATCTTCTGTTCCGCCAACTGGGCAGCAGCGCGAATAACTTTCTCGTTGTCACCCTCTGGGAACACAATTCGCTTGTTTCGTCGACGAACTTGATTGATGATGCTCCGCATGATCGAATAGGTCATTCCGAGGCGAGCTTCCAGATCTTCTCTGTATGCTTGGAGTGAGAATTCTTCGCTCGTTACGGATGCGATGCCTTCCTCAACAGCAGCTTGAGCAACTGCAGATGCCTCCCAAATGAGTACACGTCGATCAAACGGTTTGGGGATGATGTACTCTGGCCCATACTCCATCGTAGCCCCATCGTAAGCAGCTGAGATGTAGTCGGGTACAGGTTCTTTGGCTAGTGCCGCAAGGGCTCTTGTTGCTGCCATCTTCATGTTTTGAGTAATGTCACGAGCACGGACGTCTAGTGCTCCACGGAAGATGTATGGGAAGCCAAGAACATTGTTGACTTGATTGGAATAATCGGAGCGTCCAGTAGCAATAATTGCATCACTGCGCACTTCAAGTATTTCTTCGGGCATGATTTCAGGAGTTGGGTTTGCAAGAGCGAAAATAATCGGTTTATCCGCCATCGAAGCAACCATCTCCTGCGAAACAAGACCGCCTTTGGAGAGGCCGAGGAGGACATCCGCTCCCTTCATGGCATCAATCAATTGCCCATCTTCACATTCTGCAGCGAACTTGGCTTTGTATTCGTTTAATTCTCCGCGGGCAAGACGTGCTTTGGTGATAATTCCCTGTGAGTCAACCATTTTGATGTTGGAACGCTCAACTCCTAATGCAACATAATGTTCAGCGCAAGCGAAGGCTGAGGCTCCAGCACCAACAACAACAACCGAAATCTCATTCAGTTCCTTCCCTTGAAGTTCAACAGCATTGAGTAATGCGGCGCCAGAAATAATAGCAGTTCCATGTTGATCATCATGCATAACTGGGATGTCCGTTGCTTCTGCAATTCTACGCTCGATTTCAAAGCATTCAGGGGCCTTAATGTCTTCAAGATTGATGCCTCCAAAAGTCTTCGAAATATTGACAACGGTTTGAATAAATTCTTCAGGATCGGTAACATCAATTTCAATGTCAAAAACATCGATATCAGCGAAGGTTTTGAGCAGCAACCCCTTCCCTTCCATGACCGGTTTACTCGCAAGTGCACCAATGTTTCCAAGACCCAGGACGGCCGTTCCGTTGGAAATCACGGCTACGAGATTCCCTTTCGATGTGTACCGATATGCATCCTCTGGTCGTTCTGCGATTTCCAAACAAGGATATGCTACACCTGGAGAATAGGCAAGAGAAAGTTCGTGAGCCGTTGCATGTGGCTTGGTTGGTACGACCTTGATTTTCCCTTGAGGTGATTTCTCGTGGTAATCGAGGGCTTCTTTTCGAAGAAGTTGGTCTTTCTTATCATCCATATCGTTCCCCTCAACGTAACCTTGACCGCATCAATGGTTTGAGTGTTCGCTCTTTATTTCGTCATTTTTTGGGGTTCTGAATGTTGATTGAACCTACCGATGACAATAGAAGAACTATTGAGGGTGTCCGATTGTGTTTGTCTAAGGTGAACCCATGCGGTCTCGGATTCTTGCTGCCCTGTGCCCGCTTCTTTTGCTGTTGGCCTTCATGAGCGGTTGCCTTTCTGAATCGGTGGAAGTTGCACCGACGTCAGATAATGAGGTGTTTGCCACCGAACCCGTGGATGTGCGAGAGTGCTTCGAGTATGATGAAAAGGAGCGCTGTTGGTTCGTCCATGTTCCGGCAAATACTTCCATCGAATTTTGCCAGGAAAATTCGTGCCCTCTGCTCATCGATATGCACGGCCGGCACGTGACCGCCGAGCTGCAGAACAATCTCTCAGATTTCGCACGCGTCACAGATGTGGACCACACGATCCTCGTGCATCCCGAAGGCATCGGCCTAGGATGGAATTTTGGCTGGTGCTGTGGTGAGGAAAACGACGTCGGCTTCCTGCTCACGTTGATTGATCACATGATCGAAAACAGATCGGCTGATGCGAGCCGCGTGTACATGAGTGGATGGAGCAACGGTTGTTTTATGAGCCAAGAAATGGCAATGGTGGCCAGCCACAAAATCACCGCTATCGCCTGCATGGCCGGCTATACCGTGGAGCCGAAATCGGCGGATTACTCACCCATTCCCGTCATGGAATTCCACGGATTTTTGGACCCAGGGGTGCTCTACGGCCATTCATCGACCGCGTCTTTTCAGGTCGCAGGCACACTGGAAGGGGACGAGGGCGCCATCCAGAACCTCTACTGGTGGGCTGACGTGAACGGGTGCTCTGGGCTGGTGCCCGACTTTGAGACGGTCGAATCAGACCACTCAATCAAGAAATTCACAGAGTGCGAAAACGGTTCACAAGCCGTGTTGTACACATTGAATTACGCTCAGCACAACCCCTATCTCAACGACTACGAAGGTGCCGACGGCCCCTTCAATGAGGCCACTCTGAAAGGCAACCCAACGGGCTTGGACATCACGGCCGCCGCCTGGGAGTTCCTACGCGAGTTCGACAAAGATGGTATTACGTTGGCTTGACGCTCTGCCAACGCCGACATCTGCCACCAAATCACACGCCATTCCATTCTTCGTTCCACGCCCAAACGGACTCAAATCGCTTGCAAGGCTTTTTTGAAAGGTTCAGAATGTCGGAAAATACAACCATAGTCTATGGAAGGACTATGGAATATGTCCATCTAACCTTGGGTTAGGGAAAATTATGCGCTCTCGAATTATTGCGACCATCGGCCCTGCCAGTGACAACGTTGACACGCTTGCAGACATGATGCAAGCAGGCATGAATATCGCACGACTCAACTATTCCCACGGTGATTTCGAAGGGAAGGAACAGACGATTCAAAACATTCGCGATGCTGAAAAAAACACTGGAATGCACATTGGACTACTTGCGGATTTACCGGGTCCAAAACTTCGCCTTGGCCGATTCGAGGGGGAGGTCGAATTACTACGAGGTGAACTTGTTGACTTGCATTGTGGGTTTGCAGAAGGATTGCCACCGCAGAGTACAACAATTCTAGGTGAAATGGTCAAGACACTGCCCGTTGAATGGGATGGCTTATCCAAGGACCTGCAGAAAGGTGATCCTGTCTTACTCTCGGATGGTTTGATTCGACTCGAAGTCCTGTCTGCCCCAGATTTCGAGGGTGAAATCGTTCGATGCAGAGTAGAGGATGGTGGAATTCTGACAGAACGGAAAGGAATCAATGTTCCCCGAACGTTGGTCAAACTTCCCGCAGTTGGCCCACACGACCTTGATTGTCTCGAACATGCACTCTCGCAGAATGTTGATTTTGTTGCGGTCTCATATGTTCGAAGCGCTGATGACTTAATTCCTGCACGTGAACGAATTGAAGCCGCCGGCGTACACACATGGATCGTTGCTAAAATCGAACACCCTGCTGCTCTTGAGGATCTAACAGCAATCGTAGAATCTGCTGATGTGGTCATGGTTGCTCGAGGTGATTTAGGTGTTGAAATTCCGTTGGAAGAAGTCCCTGCCGCTCAGGAACGTATTGTATCTGCATGCATTGAACGCGGCACCCCCGTTGTTGTGGCTACACAAATGTTGGAGAGCATGGTTAACCACGCACGCCCAACACGTGCAGAAGTTACGGATGTCGCTACTGCAATTCGTCAACACGTCAGTGCCGTAATGCTCTCCGGAGAGACTGCAAGTGGGCAACATCCTGTCAAAGCTGTTGAAACCATGGCACGGATCGCTGAAACTGTTGAACGATCAACCAAGGGATTACCCGATCCGCCAGCACTCGCCGCGTATGTCTCAACTCGCGTTATTGCAGGTGCAGCAATTGAAATCGCTCGTGAAACGGATGCTAAACACCTCATTGTTGGAACTGAACACGGAAACGCGGCTCGATTGATGGCGGCCCACCGGCCAAGGATTCCAATTTATGCTATGACAAATCGTGTTCGGGCAGCTCGCAGAACAACGATTTTGCCAGGTGTCGAATGTTTGATTGTTGAAGAGCAAACACGTGCTCGTTCGACGGTTGCTGAAGCAGTGAAGCAATTGTATATGCAGAAAAAAATCCGCCCGAACGATACCATCGTGGCCATCTCTGGTTCACCGCTTGCGATATCTGGTAGAACCTCTACTATTCGTCTCCTATTCGTGAACGAGGAAGGCGAATTGTCCGATTTGGAATGATGCGTTGTTGTGACAATCACACAGGGCCTTTATGTAGTCAAGTGATTGCATTGTTTGTATGAGCCAACGATATGAGAACCAGAGAGGCCCCAAGAAGGCGGTTTTCCTCACCCTTTTGATGTTGTTAGCATCATGGTCTGTTGCTCTTGCTGGAGTTCCGCTCGCATCTGCTCATGAGGCAGAAGATGTGGTATCTTGGCCTCTCTCCGGTAGCAATGACACCGGTTGGGTACAACTTGATGCAACCGTTGGCTCAGATCCCATCTTAGCAAGTCAGGCAACGGCAGATTGGATACTTGAGTTCGCCCCTGGTGCTGAAATTTCCAATGTCTCTCTCCAAGTCCACGTCAATGGCTCTGATGGATTAATGATTGATGAGCCGCTTCTGGTCGCGAACGACATCGGGGTCAATTTGTTTGACTGGAGAGGGCTAGGGACGCTTGGCGCCTCGGATTCCTTTGACGGAGCAAATCCATATTCTGACCGGCTTTCTCCAAACAGTGCATCCGGTGCTGGTTGGACATTACCTTCTGATGCCGTAATTACCGAGTTGGCCTTTGAAGCGCTTGCACCTGTCGACCCAATCACTGCATTTGCACCAGTTGCAATTCCACTTTTTGATGCGGTTCAGCACCAGACCGATGGCCAACTGTTCCTGCAAAGCGGTCGTGCAGTTCTCGTTCTTGATGCCAACAACGACCCGGCATTCATCGATGCGTACAACTTTGATGACATCGATTCCGATATTGCTGGAATTGCAATTGGACCGAACAACAACATCCACGTCGCCTTCGAGAATGGCGAGTTCAAACTCATCTCTGAAGCGGATGGAACCCTTAGCGATGGTCTTCCAGACACTGGATTTGACATCACGCTGTTCGATGTTCTCAGTTCTGGGATTTATGTCGCTACTTCAGATGGGACGCTCCTGACCTTGGATGCAACAAACACCTGGAGCCAAGTTGTTTCTTCCTCTTCCTCAAACTGGCCCAGTCCGACAGAAGTCTTTGATTTGCATGAAGAGGGTGGGATTTTGTATGCTGCAACTGACGCTGGTGTGGGTCGCTACGATCTTAACGCCAATCAGCCATTGTCTGTTTGGAGTTCAGCGAACGTCCTCCACAGTGATGAAGTAACGTCCATCGAAACTGCTGGAAATCAACTCTTGTTTGCTTCCGAAGACAACGGTCTTGCGCGATACAATTGGAACTCTGGATTTTGGCTTGCGACTTGGAGCGATGCAAATTGGCTACCATCGAATTCCGTAATGGGAATAAAGGCGTACCAAGATGCGCTTCACATCATGAGCGGCGATCAACTCTTGCGCTACAATCTCACAACAGGGGTGTTTGGCTCATCAATCGCACTCAGCGACGTCAATCTCGGTGAATCCCCCTACAATGCCCTGTTCACTTGGGCACCCGGAGGAGAGAGAGCACCTCAGGACATGATGCA
>JACETE010000075.1 GCA_013911465.1 Candidatus Poseidoniales archaeon | reverse complement strand
ATCTTGGTGGTGGTAATGAGGTTGGTACCGTTGGTATTGTTCTCGAAGATCCAACCTCAAATCGACTTCTTCTGGATTATGGTATTGCACCAACAAAACCACCAAGGTATCCGAATGAAGCCCCTCATGTATCAAATGCAATCATAACCCATTCACACATAGATCATTTAGGAATGGTCCCTTGGCTCGCATCAAATCACAATACAACTCTTCACGGGACTGAATTAACTGCAGCAATTTCTGAAATGATGTGGTACGATTGCCACAAAGTCTCATCCATTGAAGGATATCCTCTCCCTTGGGATAAACGCGATATTGATCTCGCATTATCGGCATGGAAGACTCATCAATTCAATCAGCCATGGAAGCAAGACGATTGGAAACTTGAACTTCATCGAGCGGGACATATTCCAGGAGCAGCAATGCTCCATGTCGAAACACCGAACAAATCTGTATTGTTTTCTGGAGATTTTGATACCAGAGATTCTCAACTTACTGTTGGTGCTAAGCCAGTTCAAACGGATGTCTTGTTTGTAGAAGGGACGTATGGTGGGAGAGACCATCCTCCAAAACAAGAAGAAAATCAACGGTTCATTGAGCGAGTGGTCGAAGTAATTGATCGAGGAGGTACCGCACTTGTCCCAGCTTTCGCAAATGGTCGCACACAAGATGTTGTCATGCTTCTGCATAAACACCTTCCAGAATTGGATGTCCATGTCGATGGTATGGGTAAGCGTGTTGCGAAATTGCAAATGGAACATCCCGAAACTCTTCGAGATCCATCTGCGTTAGAATCAGCATGGAAATGGTGCAGACGAGTATCAAGCAAATCAGATCGCAAGAAAGCACTTGACGCAGATGTGATTGTTTCGACCTCAGGGATGCTCGATGGAGGGCCATCAATATGGTATCTCAATCGTCTTCGTCATGAACGAAAAAATGCAATTTTATTGACAGGCTACCAGGCACGGAATACAGGTGGAAGACGCCTTCTCGATGAACGACGTATTCCAATATTTGGAAAATTAGCAAATATTGAACTCGATGTGGATCAATACTCCTTTTCTACACATGCAGGACATCAAGAGATTGTTGATTTCGCAGAACAATGTCAAGCAGAAGACGTCGTAATTTACCACTCTGACCCGACAATGGCTCGCCCTCCTCTTGCTGAGGCTCTGGAAAAGAATGGACACCAAGTTCACGTACCAGAAAACGGTATTTCGGGTATATTGGATTGATTCAATCAGCCGAAGGGGTTGAATACATCAACCTAAAGCGATAGCCGATAGCATGGCGGCAAAAGCACCTGGTGGAAAGAAGCGACCACGAAGGAAACGGAAGTTGAGACTTACACTCCGTCAAAACAAGATCAAAAAGGCCGATACGTACACTGACGCCCTCGGTTGGTCAACGGATGTTGGACGAACACTCGAAGATGCTCCGAAAGCAAAAGAACCCGAAACCATCAACATTCAATGTGATATGTGCGGTTCGATGCTTAAGATTCGCAAACCTTCTCGAGCACGCTATTCAGTAACGTGCACATACCCAGAATGTGGTAACGTTATGAATTTCGATTGAGATGAATCGCCTCATCTTTGCAATTCTACTACTCATCTTCCCTACAATTCAAGGGTGTCTTCAGGTTGAAGATGAACACGAGGATTCGACGATTCGTTTAGCAACAACAACATCACTTCGAGATTCAGGTCTCTTAGCTGAAATTTTACCTGACTTCACGGAACAAACAGGCATACAAGTCGATGTTATTGCTGTTGGTTCTGGTGCTGCAATGACTCTTGCTGAAAAGAATGATGTTGATGTTCTCATCGTTCATGACCCAGAACGGGAAATCCAGTTTATTCTGGATGGATTTGCAGAAAATAGAACTACATTTGCTTGGAATAGATTCGTTCTCCTCGGTCCAATATCAATGTCAGGCAGTCTTTTCGAAATCCTCGATTGGATTATTGAAACCGATCAATGTTTTGTATCTCGCGGAGATGAATCCGGAACTCATCAGAAAGAGCAAGCATTGTGGAGAATGCTTTCCAATGAATCAGATATCGAATTTGTTGATGACTCTCTTGGCTATCATCCCGTTTGGGATGGTTACCAATCCATCGGTCAAGGGATGGGTGCAGCGATTACAATTTCAGATGAATTAGAGTGCTGGACAATATCTGATCGAGGAACTGCATTGTATCGCCAAGAAAATACAAATTTAAACATTCACGATTTACAAGAAACAATCCTCGTGAACCCCTATTCGATTCTTCTTATGGATAACGAACACAACTCATCAACATCAGCACTCAGAGATTTCCTTTTATCATCTGCTTCAGAGATTGACAACTACAAAGTTAACAATGAGACTTTGTTCTACAGTGGACAGCCAAATGGCTAACCAATACGCAGTCCAGAACGAAGTTCTTTTGCGACCTCATGATTCTCATCGATGAATTTTCCATCATGAATGTACAGGATTCGATCTGCTAATCGTTCCGCTTGTTGCGGATTATGTGTTGCGAGAAAAACAGAACCACCCTTGCTTTTGAATTTGAGAATTTCATTTTCAATTCGCTCAATTGAACGACCATCAAGTTCGGAAGTAATCTCGTCAAGGATGAGAATTTTCCTGGTCATTGCTAATGCACGTAGAAATGCGAGACGTTGTATTTCGCCCCCTGATAAGGATTCAGTTTTTTGACTCCCCTTCTCTTCGAAGTTACAAATTGATCCAAAGTGCAAACCTGCATTTGGTAAATCTTCATGCAATCGTGATGGAAGCGCAAGCTCCATTGCAACAGTATCCATGACGAGGACTGGATTTTGAGATACGTATGCAATGTCTAGAAGATTAGAGTTCGTGTTGACCTCTAAACCACACATCGCCCTCAAAAGCGTTGATTTTCCAGAACCTGATTCTCCCATTAGCGCTACAACTTCATTACCTGAGAGTTGGATACTACAGGAATCAACAATTAATTTCTTATCTTTCAATACACACAAATCATCCCAATTCACAGTGAATGGTTCGATAGCCAGATCCAATGGCTCTTCCTTTCCAAATTCATGCCCTTCGAAAAATCGGACGTATTGAACCAGTTGTAGAGCAAAAGCGGTGATCAATGAAATTATGAGTAATACAAGGCCCAATTGCAGAGCAACATCGAGTCGTCCAACACTCGTTTCAAGAACAACACTTGTGGTTAACACTCTTGTTTTTCCAGCAATGTTACCCCCGACCATGAGGACGGCTCCAACCTCAGCAATAGCACGACCAAATCCAAGGAGGATTGCGTTTGTTATTCCCCTTCTTGCGCAATACATTTCAAGAAAGAGGCGTTGTCGTTTATTTGCATTCATGACTCGAAAAACATCCCTCTTTTCAGCTGAAACCCGTTCTAGAGCAGTCCAAGAAACACCGAGAATAAGGGGAAAAATAAGAATCGTTTGTGCAACGACCATTCCTTGAACAGTAAACAACCAATCCAGAGACCCTAAAACACCGTTCTTAGAAAGAGCGATGTAAACAGCAACTCCGACAACAACAGGCGGTAGCCCATACAATGCTTGCGTTATACCTCGTAAAATCGGCTTTATCTTCCATTCGACATTTGCTAAAATCATCGCTAAGCCAAGAGCAACAATCCCAGCAAGTATGGTTGCCGAACCACTCGTTATGAGGGTTCGAATGACCACATCCAAAAGGTTCGTCGAATCAACCACATCAATCCGAAGTGAGACAAACCTTTGAGGTTGGCGAAGTAACCCACTGGATGTGGAAGTGTGATTGCATGAAGGAAATACCCTATTTTTTGTCACTTACTGAAGCAATAGAATTGTCATTACTTCACAAAATTTCTCGTACGATTGAACA
Source organism: Candidatus Poseidoniales archaeon (assembly GCA_013911465.1). GTDB lineage: Archaea > Thermoplasmatota > Poseidoniia > Poseidoniales > Poseidoniaceae > MGIIa-L2. The sequence continues at coordinate 3,147 of JACETE010000075.1, read as the reverse complement.
GGTACGGCTCAACGAAGCACATTTACGAATTCTTGCAGAAAATTTGACATCGAAAGTAAATGATCCCCCATTTGATAATTCAGCTATGGATGGATTTGCAGTTCGGTTTGAAGATACAAAGAACGCCCCATCGACCCTTGAAATTGTTGCTACATCTCAAGCAGCTGCGGGAGATTCTTCCCTTTCTCTTGACTCAGGTCAAGCAGTTCGAATCATGACAGGTGCGCCTGTCCCAGAAGGTGCTGATGCAATCATCCCCATTGAAGCGTGTACAATCGAAGGCACGTCGGTCACTCTTAATCAAGCCTCGAAACCGCATTTCATCCGAAAATGCGGAGAAAACATCGCAAAGGAACAAATTGGATTAACCAAAGGGACATATCTTACACCCCAGGCAATATCGATGTGTGCAACGATGGGATACGCAACGTTGCCTGTGGTTCAACAACTCCGAATTGGCATTATTTCTACAGGGGATGAACTCAAACCACCAGGTGAAGAACTAGCATATGGAGAAATCTATGAATCAAATTCGTACGGTCTTGCAGGATTGGTCAATATGTTGGGACACATTCCAATTCGTTATCCAGCGGTACACGATTCGATGGATGCACTACGAAATCAGTTCAACCAAGCTGCAAATGAATGCGATCTCTTTCTAACGTCTGGCGGGGTGTCAATGGGTGAATGGGATTTCGTTCGTAAATTAATGGAAGAAGAAGGAGAACCCGTTTTCTGGAGAGTGAAGATACGTCCAGGATCTCCACCATTGTTTGGTCACTGGAATGGAACTCCAATGTTCGGTTTACCGGGTAACCCAGTGAGCAGTCACGTCGTATTCCGTATGCTTGTTATTCCATATTTACGAGGTTCACTCGAAACTCCATATCCACATGATCAAATTGTTCATGCACGCCTTAAGACGAGTGTTCGATCGACAAAAGACTGCCTGACATTGAGACGGGTAACCCTTGAATCTACTCCTGGAGGGTTTGTTGCGGACCAACCGAAACACCAAGGTTCAGGCAATATTGACAGCCTTTCGTCTGCAGACGGTCTAACACTTCTTCAACCAGGACAATCAGGAGAGGCTGGAGAGCTTATCGAAGTCCTCCTACTGTGAGGGTTAACTATGAGAAAGAAAGTCAACGAAGAGGCCACACTTCTTGACATTCTCAAGAGCATGCAGCCACAAGCAAGTACCAACGTTTTGCGAAAAATGTTAACCAATGAACGCATAACTGTTGATGAGGAAACGATTCATCGAGCAAAGCAAATCATCACGAAAGGGCAAATCGTTGAAATTCTCCCCAAACCGAAAATCTCAGTGCAAGAGGAACGTGAACAACAGGCGAAAACACACAATCTCGATATTTTATTTGAAGATGAGGCAATTCTGGTCGTCAATAAACCAGCAGGACTTCTGTCTGTTGCTACCGACCGACTCGAGCAAGATACACTTCACAACCGCTGTGTTGAATATTGCCGCTCTCAAAAGAAAAACGGATGGTGCTATATTGTTCATCGACTGGATAAAGCCACTTCAGGAATCATGGTCTTTGCCAAATCAGAACATGTAAAACGCGAGTTGCAAGATCAATTTGCACAACAACTGGTCCATCGTCATTATGTTGCATTAGTCGAAGGACAGTCATCAGCAGGACGTGCAGATCACAATCTCATCGAAGACAAAAATTTACGAGTTTACGTATCGGATAAAAAAACGAAAACAAGCAAGCGTGCTGTGACAACATGGGACATACTCGCACAAGGAGAACACGAAACTCTCCTTAGTGTTGTTATTGAAACAGGAAGACGACATCAAATTCGTGTCGCAATGGCGGAGAATGGGACGCCAGTAGTTGGCGACAAAATGCATGGAGCCGTGACAAACCTTCACGGTCGCATATGTCTCCATGCAGTAGCGTTGGAATTTCTACACCCTTCCAATGATGACCCTGTTCGATTTGAATCAGAATACAATCCTGCTTGGAGGCACGGATTGAAGAACCCTTGACGACACGGTCTAGTTGTTCATATGGCGGCAAACCAAGACTGGATAACTGTTCGCGGTGCGCGAACACACAATCTGCAGGACATTGACGTGAAACTTCCTCGCGGTCAATTCGTGGTGATATCGGGCGTTTCGGGTTCAGGAAAATCAAGTCTTGCCTTTGACACACTCTATGCAGAAGGCCAGCGGCGTTATGTTGAATCTTTGTCTTCTTACGCTCGCCAATTCATTGGACAAATGAAAAAAGCAGATTGTGATGGAATTGAAGGCCTCTCACCTGCCATTTCCATCGACCAGAAACAAGGATCGCACAATCCCCGTTCGACTGTGGCTACCGTTACTGAAATCCAAGACTACCTTCGTTTGTTGTGGGCGAGAATAGGGAAACCACACTGTCCAGAATGTGGTAAGGAAGTTGCAAGAAGAACTGTCCAGGAGATTGTAGATGACATTCTATGGAATTTCGAACAACACACAATCGCAGTTTGGAGTCCCGTTGTTCGAGCCCGGAAAGGAACTCACGCTGAATTGTTCAAACAATTCGTTGAGCAAGGGTACATGAGTGGGCGTGTAAATGGCCACGATGCAGATTTTGAAAATCCTCCAACACTCGACAAGAATTTCCGTCATGACATCGATGTTCGAATCGATCGTTTCATCCTCTCCAAGGATCGTCGCCACCGAACAACAGAAGCTGTTGAAAACGCATTGCGTTTAGGTGGTGGAGCACTTGCAGTAACAAGTTTACGCACTCCAAAGAAACCCCTAGAATCAGAAGGAATGACTCGACCAGAGCACGCTGAGGGCGATACAGTTTCATGGTCTGAAGATTTTGCCTGTCCAGAACACGGAGCATTCATGCCAGAATTATCTCCTCGTGTATTCTCCTTCAACTCCCCACTCGGCGCCTGTCCCGATTGCCAAGGGCTTGGTATTCAACGCCAATTTAATCCTGAACTTCTCATCGATGAGACTCTTACAGTTGCCAATGGATGTGTACTCCCATGGCGACAATCCATGTCCCCTGGCTGGTACAGAAAACTCCTGCAACAAGTTTGTGAGCATTATGGAATTTCTCCAAATGTCCCATTTGAATTGCTCGATGAAGATTCCAAAGATATTCTCCTCTATGG
>JACETE010000074.1 GCA_013911465.1 Candidatus Poseidoniales archaeon | reverse complement strand
ACTTGGAGGAAATGCGCTAACATTATTGAAGAACGATATCCAGTTGGGCAAGTCTGAAACCGTTGGAGATACTTCACAGGTTCTTTCACGATTCTTGGGTGGGATGACCTACCGTTGTTTTGCCCATGCAGACGTTGAAGAACTTGCAAAATACGCTACAGTTCCAGTACTCAATGCCTTATCTGCAAAGCACCATCCTTGTCAGGCTGCTGCGGACCTGATGACGGTTATGGAGCATTTCGATGATCGTGAGCACCTTGTAGTTGCATGGGTTGGAGATGGAAACAATGTCCTTCACGACTTGATGCTGGCATGTACCATGCTTGGTATTGACTTCCGCTATGCAGTCCCTGAAGGATACGAGCCTGCTGATGACGTCGTAGAACGATCACAGTCCTATGCAGATGAACATGGTTCTGAATTGACTCGAACTGTGGACCCAAAAGAGGCAGTAAAGGATGCACATGTGGTGTACACAGACGTATTCATTTCGATGGGAGAGGAACATCTCGAGGACAAGATTAAGTCATTTGAGGGCTATCAAGTCAATGAAGAGATGGTATCCGGAATGGATGATGGATGGAGGTTCATGCATTGTCTTCCAGCTCATCGTGGTGATGAGGTGACGGACTGGGTTATGGATCACGAACATTCGATTGTTTTCGACCAAGCTGAAAACAGAATGTGGGCTCAAATGTCGCTCTTGTGTTACTATATTTCACCAGAAGCATGGGATGCTATGGGCGAATTTATGGGTCTGGTTTAGACGAGGATGGTTACAATAAATCCAACCAAACCAAGAAGCATAGCAATTCGAAGGCGAGTTGCGGCAACATAATCCTCGCCCTTCCACATTGGGCCATTCAAACCCATGAGTATGAAGATCGCAGGGGACTGAAGAATCAATTGTCCAAACGAAAAGGGTCCTTGCCAGTAAGGAATGTAAAGAAACACAATTCCAATCAGTGTGAGGACATAGGCGATCATTCGACTGTTTTCCTTACCAATTTTCATTGGCAATGTTTGCCTTGAATCAGAATCAGCTTCCATATCTTGACAGTCTTTGATAATCTCTCGTGCTAAATTAACAAAGAAAACTACACCTGCTACGTACCAACAGAGTAGAGATGTCAATCCGCCTATAGAAGAGGCGCCATAGAGGACGACTGCAGCAACTAAGGATGAGATTGCTACGTTTCCAATCAATCCCTGCTGTTTCGTCCGTGGACCGTGATCATATGTCAACATCAGGAGAACTGCTGACACATAGATGGCGGCAGTGTACTCCTGTGATCCATCCATTAGGAATAGACACCCTACGAGTGAAGCAACACTCATCGCTGAGAGCATCCCAATCAGTATTTTGGCTTGGAGTTCGGTGATTGAACCATCTGCGAGTGGGCGTGAAGGGTGAGCCACTTTGTCAATCTCAACATCACTAAGGTCGTTGAGGGCATTTCCTGCCGCCATGAAAAACAGAACTGACATGGTGGCAAGGGCGACCTGAGGGTAACCGAGAAGATCTTCGAAATCCAACAGGGCAAACGCTGCGCCTAGAGGCGTCGCAATCAAAGCCAAGCCCAGATTCTTCACCCGCATCAACTCAATAGATGCGATGAGTTTGCTGGCCATGTTCGGGCCAAGTGCTGTTGACTCTTGTTCCTTTTCTATCAGGCGGTTGCGCGAGCCCAAACGCAAACACGCATTCGGAAGCCTCCGATATCGGTGTTTTCGTCGAACCCTACCTTGATGAAACGACGGTCACGTGCGAGAACGTTACCCAATTGATTCATGGTTGCTCCCCAGCGGAAACGTTGATTGACGTGATCAAGAATGTCGTTGGTATTTGCCTCTTCAACAGATTCGAGATACTCATCAATGGCATCTCTCAAGCGCTTGGTTCTTGACATCAAGCCTCACCTCGGATTCCAGCTCGCTTGATGAGGTTGCGAATGCTTGTGGAAAAGTTCGAAGATGTCGCTTGCCCTGGCTGGTGCCACGGAGTCCATGTCATCTCCTTGCTTCGATCGGGTAGTTTCCCACTAGCAGAAGCATACGCTGTTGTAGTTCGGTGGTACCAGAGCGGCTCCTCAGTACCGGTTTGCGATGCTGATAAGTCAGCAAAGTTTGTTGGAACATTGTTGTTCATGAACCAAGATTCCTGGGCGGCCGTATATCAATAGAAATTTGAGACCTGAATGAAAAGTGAAAGTAAAAAACATGAGCAGTGGCCTAAATCCATCACATGGGACAAAACGAAAAGTGAACGCAATTTTATCTTTCAAGGTCGCCATTTCTAAATAGAGGACGATGCAGGCGAAACTACCACGCTCGTATAGTGTAGTGGCCCATCATGAAGGACTCTCATTCCTTCGACCCGGGTTCAAATCCCGGTACGAGCACTCTTCTATAGAAATTAGGACCATCTACTGGGACCCGTCATCTACCAAACTCTATGTGCTGGGCCCACTGGTATGCGGGCATGAAGAAAGCGTATGTTGTCTTTTTATCCCTCATGATGGTCACAATTTCCCTGTCAGGATGCTTAGGCGGAGGTGAGAACGACACCTCGGGATTGGAACAACAGATCACTGATTTGGAGAACTCAAAAGAGGATATCAATCAGAACCTCTCCCGTCAAAATTCGGAAAACGCAGAACTTCAAACACAACTTGAAGAATTGCGGTTGGCATTTGAACAATCACAAATGGACCTTGAACTTGAATCCAGATTGCAGGATGAAAACTTGGCGGAAATAGAACAAATGGAATCTGAAATTTTAACGCTCTATGCGTTGATTTCAGCAGCAGATGCTAATGTCTTCATGTACCAATCATCACTCGCCGATGCAGAGGCATACAGGGACTTACTTCTCGATCTGCTGCAAGACACAAACATCACGGTTGATGAACTTCATTCTATGCTTGAGGATACGAACGAGACACTGCTCAATCTTCAATCTTCGATCGAATTCCAACAAAGTTTAGTCGTTGAATGGCAACGAATTGCGGATGAGAATCGTGCCCGCCTCAGTGGTGTAAATCTCTCTGGTGTCTTTCTTGTTGATGCTGAACTCGTACGTGCTGACTTGAGCGGAGCAAACCTCACTGGAACTAACTTGAGTGGGGCGAACCTTTCTGGCGCCAACCTGGCTTTTGCTGATTTGACGGGTGCTGACCTCACGGGTGTTGGACTAAGTGATGTAACCCTTACTTACGTTCATGCAATTAGCTTGCGTGCATGTCCAGATTCGTTGCCTGCTGACTGGCAGTGTGTGAAGAATCACCTCGTTGGACCCTATGCAGATCTACGATATGCTGACCTCACTGGTGTCAACCTGAGTGGTGCTGATCTGAGAGGAGCCAATCTGTATGGTGCTAATTTGAGTGATGCGGACTTAAGTCACGCTGATCTGGGCAGTCATAATGCCTACAGTACGGACTTGAGGAATACTGACTTCAGTAGGGCCGATCTCAGTTTCGCTGATTTAACAAAATCAGAGCTTATTTCCTCCCTCTTCATCGATGCAGACATGGAGAATGCCAACCTCAGGTATACCGATTTGACCAATGCGAAGTTGACTGGTGCTACCCTCATTGGCTCTAACTTTCGGAGTGCATACATGGAGAATGCCAACCTCAGGTATACCGATTTAACAAATGCTTTCTTCGTCGGTGCATTTCTTCGAAATGCAGACCTGAGTAATGCAGACCTCACAGGTGTAGATTTCACAAATACCTCACATCTCGAAGTTCGAGGTGTGGATTTGCAGACTTGCCCAACACTCCTTCCTTCAGAGTGGTACTGTATTGCCCACCATCTCGTGGGCCCAAATGCAAACTTAGCGTTTGCTGATCTATCTGGTGCAAACCTCAGTGGCTTCAACCTGCGAGGAGTGAACATGGAGAATGCAACCTTGATTGGGACTGATTTATCCAATTCAACGCTCGCTTATGCCAACTTAAAATATTCAACGCTTAGCAATGCGAACCTCACCGATGCAGACATCTCTTATGCCATCTTGAATCATGCTACTCTAGTTGATGCTATTTTGGTCGATGCATCGCTTGCCCTTAGCGAACTCAAAAATGCGGTTTTGACTGGTGCAGATTTGACTGGCGCCAATTTGGCATTTGCTGATTTGACAGACGCTACACTGGTTGCTGCGGACTTAACCAATGTGACTTGGGCGAACACAATTTGTCCTGATGGAACATACTCGGATAACAATGGAGATACCTGTGAGAATAATACCTGATACCATGGTATATGCAGATAGTATCCCGGTACGAGCATTCTCTATATTGAAAAAAATTAAATTTTACAGTTCGCTAAACCCATGACATGGAATGGCTAAAGGAGGCAGGATGGGAATACGATGAAGAGTCGAATTCCATTGAATCTGTCGAATATTGGAGTCCCTACGTTGCAATGATTCCTTTTGTAATTATTTTGATTTTCTTCAGTTTAATCCTCACCTCATTCAAGTCGAATGGACTTATCAACGACGAAGAGTTTTTTTTCAGTTTTCTAATTGTGTTCGGAGTAGTTTTTTGTTTGTACGGCCCAATCTATTTTCTACTCATTGCTAAAGGGTTGGTGAGAAGAATCTCACTTGCGGATTTGTCTTACACACTAATGCACAGGAATAGAAGAACATTCGTGAACTCGAAAATCAGAACACTTGAATCGAGTGAGAATTTTGTTCATAGGAATCTAGAAGTTGTTGTTGTTGAAAACGTACGAATTCATGGTGGAGATGGTGGTGTAAGCAGGAAAATTGAGTATCAGGTGAGGTTGATGGATAAGAGGTTCACTGGAGAAGAGCGATACTTTACACATCAAACATTACATCCCGATTTAAGAATTGACGTCAGGCGAACTAGAGGGGCTTACCACAAATTTGATTCTTCAGATAATTACCAAAGACTATTGGTTCGTAATGCAAGAAACAGATCGAAAGCAATTCAACTAAGGGATAGATTCCAGGAATTTTTCATTGAGGGCGGTTGGCAGGAACTCACTGAACAGATTCCTCCTGTGATTTCAGATGAAGCAACCAATGATGGAAACGAACCGTTTTGGGTATGAACTCAAGCATTGAGGTCCTATTCAAAGACGCCACACCATGGTATTTGCAGATAGTTTCCCGGTACGAGCACTTTCATTCTATAATCCATGGTAGAAAAGAGTACGTACGTTATGATGCTGGCACTTCCTCTGAATCGAAAAACGTCGTCGTAATTCGTTAACTGAAAACTTTCTCTATAGTTTCATATCAGTCTACTTTATGTTCCAGTCTGTGGAGTTAGCATCATGCCCGGGCCTCTACGTTCCCTTGTCTTTGTACACACAGCTCTTCGTAACGAACTCAACGATCTCGCCAATCTAGCCCATGCTGTGGCAAGAAGGGAGAACGATATTGAGGTCCTTAAGGAACGTTTTGGCTGGGCGACCTATGCACTTCACTATCATGCAGCCGGCGAAGATGCAGCACTGTTCCCTGCCGTTGAAGCAAAACACCCTGGAGTGGCAATGACGTTTGACGACGATCATCAAACAGATGATGCGCTCGTGGAGGAAATGAAGCAACTTCTTGAAGCGGACAACGCTCAAGACAAACTCGATGAGATCGCACGACTTGCTGACCAATTGGCTGACCGTGCTTCTCTCCACATGGACAAAGAAGAGCGTCTTTTGGTACCGTTTGTTGAGGAACATTTCTCTATGGAAGAACAAGGAGCCATCCTAGGAGGTATGATGCAAGCATTCCCACCTGAATTCATGCTCAAGGGCGTACCTTGGATTTTCTCACACCTGGACGAGAGTCTCCGCATCTCCTACGCAACGGCTTTGAAAGGAGCAATGCCTGATGAACCATTTGCTATGCACATGAGCAATGTTGAGAAACAACTCGGTCCCATTGAATGGGCGCCCATCGCAGCAGCAATCGCCTGAAGAAACCACGATTAAACATAGCAAGTCATTCGTGGGTGCGATGTGTTCAAACCACATCAATCACAAACCATGGTAAATGCAGATAGTATCCCGGTACGAGCATCCCCCTGGTTCGAGGGAATTCAACGAACAAGCGTGCATGCCTGGTTTGAGAACTTGCTTTTTTCTCTTTGAATTTGAAGTCCTGGTGTGAACCTGCGGGGTAATCCTCGGTATTTATGTTTCCATTTTTTGCGTACGGTCAACTGATTGATTTTTTTGTAATGTTATGAATAAATGTTCATTTTAAATCGTGTAGGTATTGTCGATTGTGTGCATTTGCGCGATGAATTTACACCTGAATTAGCATATGAATAACCAGCCACAATAGGAGGTACTATGCCAACAATTTGCCCGCCGTTCAACAGCATGAGCGGTCTGTGGTAAGCCACGACTCAACGGATTTACTTATTGATCGGGAGATGGTGATCCAACCTCTAACGAGGACAGAATCGGGTGTTTAGTCTACTATTTGGTGACCAACCCATAACAAAACAATTGCAACAATCGTGAGTGTTCGTTGCAAATGGAGAAGACGTGCTCCTCTCCTAAATTCTCTGGGCGGCCATTTCCATTGCATCATCAGACCGCTCGCGACCAAGAGCCAAATGGCTCCCATTCCGATCCAAAGGGTCCAATGCCACTCCACAACGTAGCCGTGGATGGTTCCGACGACCGCAGCAGATATGCCAAACCAATTATGTGCCTTCATGAATCGACGGTTGAATATCCCGAGTTGACGTTTGAACTCCCTCGGTTCTCGATCAAACCGCTCAGGACCGTTCGCACGTAACCATTTGAATAACGGTTTCCAAAGAACGATGGCAATTGCAGCGATCATCAAATAGAGAGCAACACTGCCGAGGTCCTCCCCTTCGATTCCGAGGATGGTCGCCTCCTCTTCATCGTCGTCTTCATGTTCATCCGCCATGGCTCCATTCATCATCAGCAGTGCGATGAAGAAGGCTGTTGTCAGAATGTGAATACGCTGCATTTATTCCACCGTTTGAGAACGTTGCCTGGCTTGTTCGACCTGTTGCCATGAACCTCCATTGAATGCGGTTAAGCCTGCCTG
>JACETE010000073.1 GCA_013911465.1 Candidatus Poseidoniales archaeon | reverse complement strand
AATCTACCAATCTTGCTGGTTGCACCCCAAGATTCGGACTACACCATGCGAACAGAGCGTACCACTGTTCATTCAACAGTCGATGAAGTCAATGAGACCGTGCAACATGCACCACGAGAGCGAGTTGTTGCTAAGAGCAACGATGCCATGCTCATGGGTCTTGGTGATGTTATCTTCCCAGGTATGCTTGTCCTCTCAACATTGCAATACATTGGTGGCGACAACGGTTTGATCATGGCAATGACAACGCTGGTAGGAAGTCTCATTGGTTACTCCGTGCTCATGTATTACGTCGGTAAGGGCCAAGCTCAAGCAGGCTTGCCGTTGCTCAACGGTGGTGCAATTCTAGGCTACGTTGTTGGCGGTTTGTTGACAATAGGTGGGGCGATGTTCCAATTCAACATCAGTTTCTGAGGTGATTTACAATGCTCGATATTCATTTGTTCCGAGACGAAGTTGACACAATTCGTGCTGACCATGACCGACGTGGCCTTTCTCATGATAACATTGAGAAGGTGATTGAACTCGATACCCAATGGAAACTGATGCTTCGTGAGACCAACGAACTGCGACGCAAGAAGAACGAAGCAGCCCGCGGAATTGGTGCTGCGAAGAAATCAGGAGATGAAGCAGAAGCACAACGCATTCTCTCTGAAGTTGCTGATTTGGGCACACAAATTTCTGAGATGGAAAAGAAAACGGATGCTTTACTCTCTGAACGCGATACTGTGCGGATGTCCATTCCAAATCTCCTCCATCCAGACGTACCCTCTGGTGCTGATGAATCGGGCAATACGAAGCACTCCTTGCACGGGGAAAAGCCAACCTTTGATTTTGAACCAAAGACGCACAACGACCTGATTGAAGACAACAAGTGGGTTGATTTGGAACGGGCTGCAAAGATTACAGGAAGTAGATTCTATTTCCTCAAGGGTGATCTTGCTCGTCTTGAAATGGCACTTCAAGCCTATGCTGTGGATTTTATTCAGCAACGAGGGTTTACGTTTGTCCAACCTCCGGTGATGATGAATCGTACTGCATACGAAGGTGTAACCGACTTGTCTGACTTTGAGACCGTGATGTACGGTATTGACCCTGATGGCTACTACATGATTGCAACATCCGAACATCCTCTTACTGCCATGTACATGCAAGAAACGATCCCTGAGGAACTTCTTCCACTGAAGATCGTTGGTGTTTCATCCTGTTTCCGACGAGAAGTCGGCGCCCATGGACAATCCGACCGTGGTATTTGGCGAGTTCATCAGTTCACAAAGGTCGAGCAGATTGTCATTGCAACACCTGAAACCTCATGGGAATTGCACGAAGAATTGCTTCAGAATTGTGTTGATCTTTGGGATGCACTCGGTTTGCATTACGAAGTCGTCAACATTTGTACTGGCGATATGGGGACCGTCGCAGCACGCAAGTACGATCTCGAGGCATGGCTACCTGGTGCAAAAGCATTCAAGGAAATCGTCTCATGTTCGAATTGTACAGATTACCAAGCAAACCGACTCGACATCCGCTATGGAACACCAGGGCACCCAAATCAACCAATGGTTCACACCTTGAACTCAACCGCAGTAGCAACGTCTCGTGCTTTGGTTGCAATCATCGAACAGAATCAACTGGAAGATGGGCGTGTTCGAATTCCTGAAGTCTTGCAATCCTATATGCAAGGTCAAGAGATTCTCGAACCTTGTCAGTGGTAGAATTAATAAATACTAAACATATACTGCTCTCAGGAGCGGGTTGAAATGGCACAAAATCGATTGTATTTCGGATACGGTTCGAATCTTGACTGGGACGATTGGAAACGATTCTGTATGGAGCGTGGTGCAGATCCTCACGGTTTGATGGAACGTGAGCCTGCTTGGCTTCTAGGTCATCATTTGAAATTCCACTATTATTCATCAGGAAGGGGTGGAGGTGCTGCTGACGTTGTCCCAGTTGATGAGTATCACGCTACTCCCGGAGCCTTGTTTGAAGTCGATGAGGAAGCTTGGTTAACGTTGCTTGAGAAGGAAGGCGCTCCACGGTATTACGAGGAAAAAGAAGTGCTTGTGGTCGGGCAGGATGGAACAATCCACAAAGCGACGACATTCACAGTTTGTGAACATCGACAAAAGCCACACTTTGTTTGTCCAACGGATGACTATCAAGGGCTCATTCGTACCGGTTTAACGGACAGAAACCTGCCAACGTTTGGACTTGACCAAGCGATGGTACATCGTTTTGATTCCCCAACGATCGACCACCTGTTCATCTACGGTACACTCATGACTGGACAGGTTCGCCATCAGCATCTGGAACCGTTCATCCTAGCAAAGAGCAATGCGCAGACAAATGGCGTTCTTCATCACCTTGGAACCTATCCTGGTATGCGAATGGGAGAAGGTATCGTCCATGGTGAATTGATTCACATCTCCGATGTTGAGGCCTGTTTGAAGAGAATGGATGAGATTGAGGGTTTCCTAGGATTTGGTCGAAATGATTCACTGTTCGATAGGACAATCATTCAGGTTCAATCGGATTCTGGAACGGTTTGGGCTTGGACATACGTGTATGCAGACCATGTTGGCGATGATTCAATTATCGATTCTGGACGATGGAACTAATCATTCAGTACCTTCAACATCGAGCAAGTTTGTTCCTTGCTCAACTCGATCTCCAGCATTGTAGTGGACAGATGTGACCGTACCGTCCTCGGACGCTACAATTCGATGTTCCATTTTCATAGCCTCAAGAATCATCAATGTTTGACCTGCATCAACCGACTCGCCTGCAGAGACCATGACTTCGAGGACAACTCCGGGCATTGGTGCAACCAAGCCACCGTGCTGTTCATCATTGCTTGCTCCTGCTTCGATTCGCTCCAATGTGAAGATTCGTCCAGAATGGTGGACCCACCATACGTCACCGACTTTGGCAACATGAGCCCACGTTTTGCTTCCATCTTCGAAGTATATGCGGATGCGTCCATCATCTCGAGGATGAGCGCAATGATTCGCATATGTCCAGATTTTTGGTGTACGCTCGAGGAGGACCTCATGCGTTTCACCGTTGTAACGGAACTCATGCTGCATCAGGGATACCTCCTGTTGAGTGTTTGGAAGGGGCTTACTACTCCAGCAGGACCTGCTTGTGTTGCAATGCTGGTTCGATGCATTCCTGTCGTTTCAGCAACTGCTGCGGTCATGAGTGCCACATTGAGGTTATCTTCTGTTGGTTCGTATGTGTATCCGTTGGGATAGAGATCGTCAATCATAGAGGTGTAGGTATCGCCTGAAATCACCTCAGGTACGTCGCAAAGATCTCGAAGGAAACCAATGTTTGTGGTCGTTCCGAGCACAACAAACTCATCCAGTGCACGACGCATCCGTTGGAGTGCTTCCTCTCTCGTTGGAGCGAAGACGATCAGTTTCGCTAACATTGGATCATAGTGAGGTGTGACATCATCTCCTTCTCGAACACCCGTATCAAGGCGTATTCCAGGGCCTGTAGGCGGTCGGAAGACTGCGAGAGGGCCGATGGCCGGCAAGAAGTTGTTTGTTGCATCCTCGGCGTAAAGACGGACTTCAATCGAATGACCACGAATGTTGAGTTCGTTAACTCCCATTGGTTGCCCAGCAGCAATACGCAATTGTTCGCGGACCAAATCAACACCTGTAACCATCTCGGTAACTGGATGTTCGACCTGAATTCGTGTGTTCATCTCAAGGAAGTAAAACGACCCATCCTCTGCAAGAAGGAACTCAACAGTTCCTGCCCCGACGTAGTCAACTGCTTGAGCTGCTGCAACCGCTGCTTGGCCCATGCGTTCCCGAAGTGATGGCGTCATTGTCGAGCAAGGTGCTTCCTCAAACACCTTTTGATGGCGACGCTGAACACTACATTCACGTTCTCCAAGATGGATGCAACGACCGTGCGCATCTGCAAGAACTTGCACTTCAACGTGTTTTGATTTCATTAAGAGTTTCTCGACGTATACGCGTCCATCTCCAAATGCTGCGAGTGCTTCACGTCGTGCGGATTGTGCACCACTCTCCAATTCATTCGCAGCGTGGACGACTCGCATTCCCTTTCCGCCTCCACCTGCTGTTGCTTTCAACAGGAGAGGATATCCAGTCTCTTCAGCAGCATTTCGAATGGCTTGCATTGCAAGTGCTTCATCTTCTTCTTCGATTTCAACTCCGGGGATAACAGGAACGCCAGCAGCCTTCATGATTTGACGAGCTGACATCTTGTCCCCCATTTGCTCAATCGCTTGAGGAGATGGGCCAATCCAAATCAGGCCTGCATCCATGACGGCTTGGGCGAACTCAGCACGCTCAGAAAGGAATCCAAAACCTGGATGGATCGCATCAGCACCAGTGTCTTTGGCTGCTTGAATGATCGCCGCTCCGTTGAGGTAGGTTGTCGCAATGGAATCACCCCCGAGCAGGACGGACTGATCAGCAAGTTCACGGAACAATCCCTCGGAATCGTTCTCAGCATAGATTGCAACGCTTGAAAGGCCTGCTTCTCGACATGCACGAAGGATACGACAGGCGATTTCGCCACGGTTCGCAACCAGTACACGCCGAATCATTCTCTCACCTCACTCTTTTGGTTTCCAATTTGCAGGTCGCTTTTCAAGGAACGATGAGAGCCCTTCTTGACCCTCTCGTGAGCCTCGCATGCGACTGGTGAAATCAAGCGTCCATTGACGAAGTGATTGATCGTCTTCGTTCCAACGATCGAAACCAAGCGTGAGTTCTTTAGCAAGAGTTGCCGCACTTGGTCCTGTTGTGAGAACCTCTGCAATGATGGAATTGATTTCATTATCGAATGCTTCAACGTTCTCAACGATCCGTTCAATGAATCCGATTCGAAGTGCTTCCTCTGCTTTCACCCGACTTGCTTGCATAGCAAGACGACGGAAGTTCGCAGAACCTACTCGACGGTATACGTAGGGTCCAATGACAGCCGGAAGAATCCCTAGTTTGCCTTCTGACAGAGCAATACGGACGTTCTCAGTAGCTACCACATAATCCAAACAGGCAATGAGTCCTGCTCCACCTCCAAGCGCTACG
Organism: Candidatus Poseidoniales archaeon; assembly: GCA_013911465.1. GTDB lineage: Archaea > Thermoplasmatota > Poseidoniia > Poseidoniales > Poseidoniaceae > MGIIa-L2. The sequence goes on along the minus strand of JACETE010000073.1, from coordinate 2,027 downwards.
CCTTGAATGGTTCCAATGGTGAAGCATGGGTGGGACCAGAGTCCGTTGAACAGTCGGTCGAGACGTTCACTGTCTTTGCGATTCTCTTCAGGCGTGTTTGCACCAGCATCACGCATCATGTTGATGTCGGCTCCAGCACAAAAGTGCTTTCCTCGACCTGAGAGAACCAGAGTTCTGAGATACGGCTCACCATTGGCATCTTCCAGTGCATCGTTGTGACCAGCACTTCGCTCTCTGGTCCAATCAAAGACTTCGATCAGCTCCGTGATGAGTTCGACATTGAGGGCATTGAACTTGTCTTCTCGAGTGAGTTCGATTCGTGCACAACTCCCGTCAATTGTTAATGATATCAAGGTTGTTTGAGGGGGGTCATCCATTGTTTTCATATCAAAAACCTCAATTGCATTTTTAAATTTTCAATTGGAATTTACATTCTGAAAATTCCGTACTTTCCTTCTGGAAGCGGTGCATTCCTAGCGGCTGCGAGACAAAGCCCGAGAACATCACGTGTATCACGAGGATCGATGATGCCATCATCCCAGAGGCGGGCTGTTGAGTAGTACGGTGAACCTTCGCGTTCGTACTTTTCGAGAATAGGGGCGCGGAAGGTTTCCAATTCCTCAGCATCCATTGGCGGTTTTCCTTCTCGTTCCCTTTGGTCTTGCTTTACTGTACTCAAAACATCTGCAGCTTGTGGACCTCCCATCACGGAGATTCGACTGTTCGGCCACATGAAGAGGAAGCGAGGATCGTAGGCTCGACCGCACATCCCATAGTTTCCTGCTCCATGAGAGCCTCCAACGATAATGGTGAACTTTGGAACATTCACGCACGATACTGCAGTGACGAGTTTCGCACCGTCCTTTGCGATACCACCGGCTTCGTAGGCCTTACCGACCATGAATCCAGTAATGTTCTGTAAGAACACAAGAGGTATGCCTCTTTGGCCACACAATTCAACGAAATGTGCACCCTTCTGAGAGGATTCTGAAAAGAGAATACCGTTGTTTGCAACGATACCGACCTTGTGGCCGTGAATCTGTGCAAATCCACAGACAAGGGTTGTTCCATATCGGGATTTGAATTCGTGGAATCGAGACCCATCAACAACACGAGCAATGATTTCACGAACATCGATCGGAGTACGGTTGTCGCTCGGGATAAGACCCAGCAAATCATCAACATCGTGCGCTGGAGGTTCTGACTCTTGCATGGCTGCAGGAGCAAGTGTACGAGGGCCAATATTTTCGAGTACATTTCGAACCATTCGAAGTGCTTCAGGTTCATCTTCTGCATAATGATCGGCGACTCCAGATTGAACGGTGTGGACTTCAGCACCCCCCAATTCCTCCGCAGTGACTTCTTCACCGGTTGCTGCTTTGACCAGTGGAGGTCCAGCGAGGAAGATTGTTCCATTCCCCTTGACAATGATCGACTCATCGCTCATTGCAGGTACGTACGCACCACCTGCAGTACAGGATCCAAGAACGGCAGCAACTTGGGGAATACCATCGCCGGACATCCGTGCTTGGTTTCTGAAGATACGTCCGAAGTGGCCGATGTCGGGGAATACCTCGTCTTGCATAGGCAAAAATGCGCCTCCTGAATCAACAAGATAGACGCATGGAAGATGATTCTCATGAGCTACGGTTTGGGCACGGATGTGCTTCTTTACGGTCATAGGATAGTAGGAACCACCTTTCACCGTTGCATCGTTGGCAACAAACAGAACCTCACGTCCATGTACACATCCAATTCCAGTCACAATACCTGCTGAGTGTGCTCTACCATCGTAAAGGTCGTAGGCAGCCAATGGAGAGAGTTCGAGGAATGCAGTACCTGGATCGATAATCCGCTCAATACGTTCTCGTGCAAGCATTTTGTTTCGACTTCGATGCCGGTCAACATACTTTTCACCACCACCTTGGTGGACCAAATCCAAGCCCTCGCGAAGCGTTTCAATGAGCGCTAGATTGTGTTCACGACGTACGGAATAATCAGGATCAGCCTTGTTCACTCGTGTGGGT
>JACETE010000072.1 GCA_013911465.1 Candidatus Poseidoniales archaeon | reverse complement strand
CCATAGGTTGCTGTCAAGGAATCTTGGTACATCATTTCATCCCAATCATCGAGATCATCCTCTTTGTCAATGGTTGTAACAATCTTGAACGTAATGAAACCAAGAACAGTGATGACAATGAGGAAGCCACCCCAAAGAACGATGTTCTTGATGAGTTCTTCATTGCCTTCTGATGAGGCACCATCTCCATCGTCGTTGTCTGCGGTTTGCTTCTGAAGAACAACCGTCAATTTTGCAGTTGGGGAATCAGCCACAGTAAGAGAGGTTGCGTAAATGGTGAAGTTCACGGTGAGTGTGTCCGATGGTAGGTTGATGAGTGTCGCCTCACCAGCCTCGATTTCGATGGTCACGATTCGGGAAGTGTCCGATTCGAGTGAGAAACTTCGATCATCGTTATCGATTCGAACACTGATGTAACTTGACCAATCCCCGTCAACCTTGTCCATGGAAATGGTTTGTGAAGGGTAAACCAACGGATTGAGTTTGTTCTTGACTTCAATGTCCATTGTGTAAATGAGGCCTGCTTCTTCAATTGAGATTGGAGCAGGAGGGGTCAAATCGATTGTACCCTGACGTCCGACCAGATAGGTTGCTTCACCAGTGCTGGCGATGGTAGGGTCGTTAACTGATGTTGCTGTGAGACCGAGAGTACGGGAACCATCTGCATCTGAGAGGAATCGGAAACGAACCTTCGCTTCCCATGTTTCACCAGATGGAATGATTGGCGTTGTAGCAACGTCTCCAATTGGCACAGGGTCGATCAACTCAGCGACCATACCATCTGGGATGTCAAGGGTGATGGTGAATCGGTCGTCGCTGTTTCCGTAGTTGGTGATTTCAAACGAACGGTCGGTGGTATCCATTGAACCCGGCAAGAAGGATTGATCTGAGGATTCATCAGAAACTCCAACAGCGGCTGTATCGAGAATCTCAACATTGATTCGATACGACACGGAAACGGATGAATCATCTACGTTCGTTGCAATGACATCCACATAATACGGGGCAGGAGACAATCCAACCGGCATTGGCAGTGTGAGAATCAAAGTAGTCTCGCCGTCCCAAGCATCGAGGATAGCCGTGGTTTCCCCTGCCAGTTCAGCACCGAGAATGTATTGATGAGGGCCACCGAGGGACAATGCGTATTGCTCATCATCGTTACCGAGATTAAGCAGCGTCATGTAGACGGTTTCAGTGATTCCATCTGCAGCACTCTGGAAGGTGTTTTCATCAGCACTGATGGATGCTTGACGCAGGATTGGGACCTCGATGTTACGGCCCAAAATGTCAGCTCCAAACAGAGATGAACCACAAGATGGACAAGTGGCTCGGAGGTTAAAGGAAATTACACCAGGAGTAGCAAGGCTATCTGCAGTTACATTGAGTTGAAGATTCACAATCTCAGCCTTTTCTAGGATGATCGGGTTAGGAACTGGAGCGCCAGTTTCGTTTTCAACGACTGCAGACCATCCGTCTTCAGAGAAGGTCGTTACCAAATTAAAGGATGCATCGCGGTTACCGATGTTTTGCAAGCGAACTGGGATCAGCCCAGACTCACCTGGCAACAAGGTATCTGCAAGCAGTGGAGTTTGCGAAGTAAGAGATACACCGTATTGTTCGGTGACTGCAAGGTTCATCGTAACTCTGCCTTTCTCGCCGGAATTGGTACCTCCGCTATCTTGGAACCAGACCTGCCAGGTTTGTTGTTGTACATCAGCACCTGCTGGGATGCTGATGTTGACATAAACGTCGATGGTTTCTCCAGCACCGATGCTTGGGATAATGACTGGGGAAAAGAAATCATTCGGGTTTGTGGTCTCAATTCGGATTGAAGGGAAGGCTGGATCCATCCACGTCAAGTTTGTCACGTTGGAATAGACTGACACTGTTGCTCCAGAGTATCCGTTGTTGGTCACAAGACAATGAAGTGCAACCGTGTTTGATGGTGGAGATGAGAATCCTGCTTCAGGGTTGTCGCAATTAATGTCAAGGGTGAAATCTGCAACCTTTGAAACACCGAATTGGATGAAATCATCAACGTGCATGCCTTCCGATGCACCACTGTTATCGGAGTTGAACAGGAGTCCGAGAGAGTATGAATTTCCTCCAAGGAACAAATCAGGATTTGCTAGACCTGGGATTTGAGCCCAGTCGACTTGAGGGTCCCATGAAACATTGGTCCATTGACCCGATGCAGGACTTGGAGCCCCATTCGTGAAGTTCCAAACCAAGGATTCCATCTTGTTGTTGTAGTTCCCTGATCCTCTCCAAAGCTCGAAGGCGACATTGTCACCCGCAGCGAGTGAGCCCCATGTCTGAGCGTAGAATTGCGTTGAAATGAATTCACCTGCAAAGAATGTCTTTCGGCACACATAGGTTTGGTAGGTGTTGCTTAATCCAGGGTCGAGTTGCCCCAAGGAACCACATTGGCCGCCAGCAGGGAAGTAGAAGTGAACGAGACGGTCGTGAGCACCAGATGGATAATCAGCACCCGGTGCAGAGTGTCGCCAGTGGTCTGTACCCTCTGGACCACCGGTGTCGGTTTGCCAGCTACCTGATCCTGTTGCATCTCCACCGCCAGATGGATATCGTCCAGAAATGAACGTAGGTGATTCAACAGCGATTGTTGTACCATCGAATTTGTCCTTCATGATAGCAACTGGAACCGTTTGTTCGAGGACATCGTTCTCATTCCGGTCATCGGCAGCGAAGAGTACACTACCTCGCACAATGAGTCCTCCAGACAAATCGTTGGTTGTGGTATCGAGAATGGAATGAGCAATCATTGGCATCCAAACATAGGACACTTCGTGAATTTGCCCTGCGAGAAGATCAGGGGTTGTGAAATTGGACGATTCAATCACATATCCAATTGGATGAACGATTTCAATCAAGACTTCCGCAGATTTCCCTGTTAGGGAACTGCCACCCAGTTTGACCTGAACGTTGACTTCAATCTCTTGACCCATAACGAGGTAATCGATTGTGGATTGATCGGATTGGACCCATGTCTCAGCAGAATCGGTTGCGTTTCCAAGTGTGATTTTTTGTACGAAGAAATCGTCGTTCTGGCCTCCTCGACCGGATGCAGCCTCAGCAGAATCCAGTACAAGGATGGAGGCAGTCTGAAACAACATGAGAGCAATCAAAAGCATAGGGATACTACGTCGCATCGTCATCAACAATCCCCCGAACAACTTGCATCATATGAAGATGGTCGTTGTTTGCTCTCTAATTTTGAGGGCGGTGGTCCTCTGAAAGTAGACCTTGAATCGTAGGCTGGTCATACGGTGGAGAATCATCTGAATCCATCTGAAGGAGACTGTTATCAAATTCAGGTAAATCAAGAGGTACATCTTCCGGAATTGATGGGAGAGAAGGTGTATTGAGCGCTGACGCTGTTTCGCTCACTGCATCGACACCAGTTGGAGTAGCTGATGCCATGGCTGAGAGACCTGTTGCCACCTCTTGCCCCTTTGAAGCCACGCCCGCAGCCGCTGCAACTGCCAATGTTGCAGTAGTTGTTACAGCAGCTGTTGTGACTTTGCCGAGAAGACCAAAGTCAGGAGAATCCCTTCCATCAAATCGAGACACAATGTCTTCATCTTGTTTCATCCAACCGGGAGGATTTGTTGAACCACCTTCCAATACAGCCAAAGTCGTAAAGGCTGCAAGAGGCATGACCGCTAGAGCCGTCAGTAGATCCAAGAAACTGGTTTCGGGAATCACTGCATTCCCTAAGAAGGACTGGAACAGATTGGCTTCGAACGTAATGGATAGTTCAGTATCCTGCCCCATCCAACCAAGAACAACCAAACTCGCAAATCTACCCATCAACCAAAGAACGAGAACGGGGGCGAGCCAAGACAACTTGGTCATCGAAATCAACCAGCGGCGTGTGAATGTTGCAATTCCGATGTATCTTCGACAGAATCGAGGGTACATCCGCATCGCCATCAGCAGACCGATGATGTAGAGGAGAATCGCAAGTTCAAGCCGTCGATTCAAACGAACGATGGATTCTGGAACCATCATGACCAAGGTAAGTGGGATGGTCACAAGAAGAATCTGAAACGGTACAGCAAGAAGCAACAACCCTCCGTGAGTTGAGATCAGAGAATTACCCCGCAGCATGCGTCGATTCACGAGCATTGAGAGCGAGCCATGAGGAGATGCTGAAAAATTATCTCGTGCACGGCGTAAACTCGATGCTGAACGACCTCCGCGAGACATCCCAAGGGCTGCCATCCATCCACCACGTTCAACGATTCGAATTGGTTGATATCCGCCCATGATCAACGCAAGGAACAACGCAAGCATTCCGTATCCGAGTGAGGCTGCCATAATCCAAGGCAACATTTCTCGTTGAATTCCAATGGTGATGTTTTCACCGGTCATATCGAGTTGAAGCAGGTACGTGATGGAGAATGCAGCCATCGGCGTTAAGAAGATTTGACAGAATACCACGAAGGTCAACCATATGCGAGCGGTCAATGGTCCACGTTGATTGGCCCGCCCCATACATCGGATGGACTGGATTGGTTAGACAAAGGTTCCCCTTCATTTTGAACTGTTGAAGTTAGTTTTGAGGCTCGTCAGGAAGTACCATCGGATGACCGTCACTCAGCCACAAACGGAGCCAACCTCGAATGAACCCATCTTTGCGTGGACGACCTAAATCAGGACGCATCATATCATCCAATTTTTTCGAACACGATGCACAACGAACCGATTCAACCCACCATTCTGGTTGCGGATGTGAACAACATGCATCTTCCGAATCAGCGATGTTCATCACCAGTTGCAACCGTTGTGCCATCTCCAACGTGCAAGCGACTGGAGGACCACCAAGGAATGCTTGAGCCCTTGAAAGCAAGGTCCAACCACCTGCTAAGAACAAACCGTAACCAAATGTTGATTGCCCACCCAGGATGCTAAGATATCCGAAAAGAAGGGGTAACAAGGTTGTAAATGTCCCGAGATTATGGAACCAACGCATATGCAATACTCGTTGGGTCAGCCGTGGAGAAAGGGGTATCGGTTCAGGATGAGGCGGAAGGCGTTTGTTGAACCCTGAAGTCCGGCTTAGGATCATGAAAGGAACCCGAGGAATCAGGTGGCCAAGAAGGAATCCAGCGAAAAACAACAATACCGCTGCAATCATCCGAATCACCTACGATGCGTTGAGTCGATTGAGTGTTGCTTCAACTTTGTCCATACCACGTGAAATATCCTCTTGAGATATTGTGAACGCGAAGCGGAGATGCCCTTCTCCCGACGGGCCGAAAGCAGTACCTGGAGAGCATAATACCCCATCCTTGAGCAATTCCATTGCCAACTCTTGACTGTTCAAACCAGAAACCTGAATTTTAGGGAACACATAGATCGACCCTTTCGGCCGATGACACTCGACGCCTGGCATAGCGTTGAGGCGGTCGACGATGAGATTGCAACGGGCATGGAACTCCTTCGCTAAGATATCAGGATAATCGGAGGCGTTCTCCATGGCTTCGAGAACCGCATATTGCATAGCATCGTTGGAGCATGCAGTAATGTAATATTGCATCTTGACGACTTGCTTCATAGCTTCCAGATTAGCAGACATGATGTATCCAATTCGCCATCCCGTCATTGCAAAGGTTTTGGAGAAGGAATTGATCAACATCACCTTGTCATAATCAGTCCCTACAAAAGAAACGTGTTCAGCATCGAAGACAATTCGGTCGTAGACTTCATCGGAAAGAATCCAAAGATTGTGGCGCTTTGCAAAGTCAAGAAGTTCATCTCTTTGCTCGATGGTTAATGTGCCTCCAGTTGGGTTGGAAGGGAAATTGTAGAGAATTGCCACCGTGTTTTCGTCCACTTGAGATTCCAAATCTTCGATTCGTGGAACAAATTCATTCTCAAAAAGGCAAGGATAGTACCGACTTTCACCGCCACAAAGAGTGACATCTGGACCATATAGAGGGAAGTAGGGCTCTGGAAGAAGGACGTTTTTTCCGGGATCAACAAAAGTCAGGAACAAATTGAGCAACGCATTGGTCCCAGACATGGTAATGCACACATTGTCTTCTGTTAATGCCGACTCCAAGTGATGCCAAGATTCGGCAATTTTTGCACGCAGGGGAGGTAGTCCAGCTGTCGTCGTATACTTGTTCCGACCGTCAAGCATAGCCTGATGGAATGCTTCAATTGCAATTGGAGGTGGTTGGAAATCCGGTTCACCGAGACCAAAACTGATGACATCATCGCCAGCTAAGTCAAACATTTTTCGGACGCCAGTTGGTTGAATGGCCAAGGCGCGTTGACTGAAATCACCCACTGGTTTCACCACCTTCTTCGGGTTCAATGATCGCATCGAGTACTTCTTCCTCAATCGTAGGCGGAACATATGTTGCATTCTTGGCATCGTATTCGTCACCATCACCGCCGAGTAGGATGATCAGAGCAAGGACCAAGAGTGCGATTGCAAGACCAACCATGATGACTTCTTGGAATCCAAATTCTTCGGATTCAGGCTCTCCATCCCATCCACCCATTACAGTTGCAGCGACCATCAATGATTGAACGCCTTCTGCATTGATTGCTCGGACTTCGACCGTTCTGTTGCCTTCGAGCAACTTGGATGTGTCGAGTGCGACACTCCAGTTGAATCGAGCAAAGGCACCAAGGGTTTCTGCTCCCTCGTCAAAGGTTGCTGACATCCATTCTCCTCCATCGATTCGATATTCGACAGAGGAAACTGCACTGACTTGGCCCCATGCGAGACCGGTTAGAGTTGTGATTCCATTGCTTGTGTTTGTCTCCGTGATGTGAACTTGAGTCGTAACATCAACTTCCCCTGTCAATCCCTGATACTTGAGGTCAAATGCCATTGAAACAGCGGCATATGCATCAACCATTCCAAAGCCAAAGTCTCGATTCCAGAAGGGATCAACATCTGGAGCAGAAGGTTCTCCACGACGCTCGGCTGTGAGTTTGAGAATCTCTTTGATTTCAGCAGGAGAAAGATCTGGATTTGCTTCAATCATCATTGCCATGACTCCTGAAACAGCAGGTGTTGCATAGGATGTACCTGAGCCGCGCCCGGTGTATCCGTTATCACTCGCATCACCGCCGAGGAAGTTACT
>JACETE010000071.1 GCA_013911465.1 Candidatus Poseidoniales archaeon | reverse complement strand
TCTCGGAGGGGTGGGATGATCCACTTACAATGCCGCATAGAGTATGGTCTGCCCCAGCATTTGCAGACATGGACGGAGATGGTTTTCTGGACATACTTTACGGAGATACCCTCGTGTCTCAACGTTTGCTTGACCTTGCCCCCCTTCCTGATAACAATGGAATATCATTCAATCCAGCATCTCCTGACCCAGGACAAACACTCACTGTAACCGGTCAATTTGCAAACATAGGTACATGGGAAAACGATGACAGTATCGATTGTTCCTTGTACATGGATGGTCAAGAAATTACGAGAGTTCGTATCGATGACCTCGAACCCTTATCACCCACTGGAGAAGGTGGACCTGCAACTTTTAGCGTCGACGTTATCGCATCACTCGGGACACATACGTTTGAGATGATCCTCGATGTTAATCAAAATTTAACCGAGGCGAGAGAAGACAACAACATAGAATACGCATCACTTACAGTGGTCGAACCGTATTCGGTCTTGATTCAAGGCCCAGAATTAGTCTCCAGAATTGAGCCAGGTGCATCCCAATCAGTGGATGTCAGCATTACTGCAATTGGTTCACGCACTGCAAACTGGAATATCTCGTATGACACATCTAATCTGCCAGAAGATTGGGTTGTCGAACCACAAGTCGGCACAGTACTGCAAAACATTGAGTTAGTCCCATCAACACCTGTCGATTTCTCGTTCATTGCATCACTTCCTGCGGACGCCCTTGGTGACGAAGACGGATACATCGAAGTCACAGCAACACTCGTTAGCGATTCATCTGTTTCCACTACCTCATGGATTCCTATCGAGGCATTACGCACTCGTGGCTTATCCTTGGTTGGACCCGATGGCCTATCCACATCAGACGGATACGGGATTCCAGGTTACAACGCAGAAGCATATGTTCTGATTGAAAATCTGGGCAATGCTATTGAGACTACAACATCAATCGATTGGACAAATCCTTCGTGGGGGGGTACTCCAGTTTTGTACGATGGGTCAAGCAACGTATACTCCATTACACTCCAACCGGGAGAGATCAAGGAATTGACCATCCGTCTTGATGTTCCGAGTTCAAAGTCGCTAGGAAGTGTTACGTCAACAACGCTAACAACCTGCATTGGAAGTGGAGAAGACACGCTTTGTCGCTCCCTTGATGCTAATTTCACTGCTGTTGGAACCCACACATCACCCACGCACATACGCACTGTACCTGCAACAAATCATGAATTTGAATTCAAAATGGTATTACCACAATCAGGAACACTCAGTTGGGATTTAAATCAAGCGAACATAGCCCTTCCGAATTGGCAATGGAATGCAACAAGTGGGGGAACAATACAGAATGGAGTCCTTACCGCCACAGGCTCCTCCAATTCCGCTCATACCGTAGCACTCGAAGTGTACATACCACCAAACGCACCACCACAGCGTCTTAGTTTTACTACTCAAGAGGCGAATTCCCTTGCACATCATGATTTTGATATGAGCATCCATGTCCTTCAAATACACAGAGCAAGCTTGTCTGTTATCAATCCTCAACCATCTTCGGAACCAGCAGGATTCAATGTGAGTACAACCCATCAGATCCTCATTCAATTGGAAAATCCAGGAAACGGAGACGATACGTACGTGTTTGAAGCACGAGTTTTACCGACTGATGAAATCTCAAGCCAAGATGTTGATTTTACCTACTACAATCCTCAACGTACATTGGGACCACTTGCTACGACAATAATGCCACTAGACATCATGCTGAGTGAGACCCTACCAGCAGCACAACCCTTCACAATTGAATTCGAATGGGCATCAATCATTAACAAGTCAGTTGTTGCGACTACAACACTTCTTGTCGAGGCTGAACAACGTCATGAATGGGTTATTGTACCATTAGGGGGGGGCCAACAATCCGTTGATCCTCGGTCGGAACATCTCCTAGAGTACAACATAACAAACACGGGGAATTACCTTGACGAAGTCCAACTAATTCCGACACTTTCCGTTACGTCGTCGAACAACGATACAGCGAGTTGGCAAGTTCATGAACCTGTCAATTCCTCAACCTTGAGTGTCAACGGTTCCACGACCCTGAGTGTGATTCAATCGATACCTTACGCTTGGAAAGATGCCGAGGCTACGATTACCTACACCATCGTGTCTGGGGGCTATGAACTAGGAGAATTTGAAATTGATCTCATTGTCCGAGAATATGCAGAATGGGGATTCAACCTTGCGAACAGCGATCTAGAAATTATGCCTGGCGGGGATTATATTCAAGTTCAACTAGAACAAAAAGGAAACAGTCCATCTGTACCATACATGACCAAGTTTGGCCAAGGCTGGAACATATCACTTCCGAATGGCACTCTCATGGAGCCAGGCCAAGTGGCTTCAATTGACATCTTTGTTGACACGCCAGAAGATGCGAGAGAGGGAGATGTCAATCTATTGGAAATCCGAGTTTCGGATGCTACTGGAAAAGGAATGGAAGTCTTTGAAGTTCCTGTACGAGTTATTGGTGCTTCGAATTACAATCTTGAAGCGACCACAGATTGGTACGTGTCATCTGTTGGGGGATACCCTCTGGCTTGGATTGAGAACACCGGAAATGACTTACCAGAAATTGACGTTGAAGTCGTGGATTTACCACAGGGGTGGGTGGTTGATGTTGACCCACCAATGATGTTGACGCCTGGAGAGGTACAAGGGCTGCCAATCAATCTTATTCCTCCATTGGATTGGAACAAAGAATCCTTCCAAATCAACCTCAAAATCACTCATTCTGAATTGGGCGAAGAGGTGAAACAGTTCACTGTTCGTTCTTCGAACTTGTCGTTTAATTCGACGCCTGTACTTTGGTCTCGAAGCGGGATGCAGTTATCCGTTGAGGTCAACAATGAGGGAACATCCTCCATCGAAGAAACATCGGGAATCCAATTGGGAACAACGTATTCGTTCCTCATTTCATCAGGAGTAGAACATGTGAACCTTACCAATGGCCAAGACCGGATTCAATTGGTACTCATCGGTAAGGATTCTCCACAAATGGGTGCGTCATGTTCGTTCATTAATGAGGCGTTTAACAACCTAGGGAAAGGATTCATGTCTGGGGATTTTGTGACGTGCGATGTCCAAGGCGACCCCCTCGTAAACACGAGGCTTTCCTTTGTAGTTACAACCAGCCGTGGAGATTCTATACCCCTACAATCATCGTCCTTTGCAATTCCATTTAACCAAACGATGTTTGCGAATTTAAGTGTAGAAAATTGGGACCCTTCACCTGGCAGTTTCACTCTTCATGTGAACGGTTATGATGAATATGGAAACATCATTTCAACCGTAAGTAAAGATTTGACATCTAGAGAATCTGGATGGAACGTAGGTATCAGTAGCATCTCCGCTAAAGGCGATATTAATGTAGCACTATCCAGAACAAACTACGGAGTTCTCGAAGAGGCAGTATGCGTACTTGTTGTAGAGAGTTTGGAAAGCGATTACAAAGCTGAAGTCCTGATCGATTTCGCCGGGAATCAATTCTCACCAAATGTCCGAATCGATGGAAATGGGCTTCAAGATAAGGAACAACTCAAAGCTACAATCGGATGCAACAGCCCATTCGATGTTGATGATGATGAGAGTGATGATTCGGATTCAATCATTTACGAGGCTGAGGTCGCTTCAGCCCTTAGTTCGACAAACCTCGTGTGGGGTGGGTCAGTAGCACTTCTAGTCGTTGGATTGTATCTCTTTATCATTCAGAGGAAGGACAATGCAATTATTCGTGACATGATGAAAGAGCAGAACAGGAAACCTGCGAAGAATTCTGATCCACAACCGAAACAAAAATCGCCAGTTCAACAAGAAGTAGAAAGCGATGATATTTCTATCCAACAGGAAGTTGTTGAAGAGATACCATTGCAAGAGACAATGATCGAAGAAATTCCACTTGAGGATGATGAGACTGCGTCAGGACGGTTAGATTCAATTCGAAGAGAATTGAATCCTGATGACGAAGACCGAGAACAGTCAAGTATTGAAGAACGAATGTCGAAGTTCTTCCAGTGACATCACATACCTCAATAGAGTAGATGCTTTCGGCGGTTTCATGAAGAACTCACACCAGAGTACAACTGCATTCTATACATTGGATGGATGTCACTCAGAGTTGGTCTTGGATGTGTTTGCTGCATTAAACGCCTGGAAGGACAATTCACACAATCAATGGAATGTTGTATGTGAACATCCACGTATTCAGGAACGATTTCGAACCCAAGGTCTTGAGAACTATGGTGTAAGAGATGGAATTCAATGGGATGATCCCACTATTTTGTTCACATTAACAAGAATGCTTGATCGGGATGGCTTACCAATCATGTTGGGAGAGGATAAGAACAGGGAACGATTTGGTCGATTCCCTCATCCTTCGGGTTCAGCAGTTCAATACGTTCGGGAGAATATACGAAATGTTAGTTCGCAAACGAATGATCTATACGAAGATCTAACCATACATCTTGATTATCTTCTCACAAGATGCAATGCGGATGCTGTAGACAATCAACGATACATGAGGGGAAAGGCTGGATTGAACATCATGGGCTTTCTTACAGCCGATGAAGTCAAAACACTACGTTCGACATTGCTCGGCGGTGGGTGGTCTGTGGCAAAGGATGAACCTCTTGACGGAGGTGTTCGTGATGCTGTACGGCATCTGAGTGCCTTACTGTTGGCTGCTGAACGCAATGGTGCAGGGCTTATTCATCGAATGCATGCTTGACATCAGAATGTCTCAGAAGTGAGCCTCTCATACATTGATCCATAGAGAGCTGCTGTTTCATCAATAACGGATTGTGGAAGAGCGGGAATGGGAGGATCGGTAGTTCCAGCATCACGTGCAGCTTTCAATTCTGCTTGATGACCCGTATTGATGTAATGAGTTCGAACGAATTCCTTTGAGAGTTCAATGCATTCACCGTTGGCATATGCTTCAGCATCCCACCATCGGTCTTCATCAAGTGTACCGAAGGTATCGACAAGAACGACTTTTCTTCCAGGGCCGAGGGCGAATTCTTTCTTTCCATCAACATGGATAAGACCATTCTTTGCTGCCTCACGTTCAATGATTTCATCAATCTTTAGAACTGCCGTGACGATTGAATCGTATTCTTCATCAGTGATGTTTGAGATTTCTAATGCTTCATTGCGGTCTATGTTTCGATCATATGCTTCGAATTTCGTCGTAACTTCAACGAATGGTTTCTCCAATTTAGCACCGTACTCACAATCTGCTGAAACACCAAGCTGCTCAGGAGTGAGTTCACCACGTTGGAAACGTCGCCATGCAGACCCTGAAAGATAATGTCGACAAATGAATTCCAATGGGACAAACACCCATTCCATATCTCGGGGAATTGCTCCAGGTTCTTTGATTACCTCAACCTTACGAACAAGACATCGGTCAGCTGAATTGACTTCAACAAGATGCGTACCACACACTCCTTCCTCTTCGACGAGTTTGAACCAGTGTGCAGTGGTTCGGTTGAGTGATTCACCTTTCCGAGGAATCAACGAAGGAATGATTTGATCAAATACTGAAATTTGATTCGTAAAACGAAATTCGAGTACATCTGGGTCATCTGTGGACCAAACTTGCTTGACCTTTCCTTGATAGAGCATTTCTCCCATGGTATAATTTCATGAAGAGAGGCTATTGAACATTCGTGTTGAGCAATTAGATGATACCAAGGGCATCTTCGATTCGATTGAGTTCTGGTCCAGTCGTTTCACTACCTGCGACTGCACCCTCATTCGATGCACAGATACCAGCACCAACATAAGGAGAACCAAACGATACTGTTCCAACCATTGGAGGCACTCCAAGAATTTCTTCAATGAGCAACACTTCATCACTAGCTACATCTGGGTGAAGTAAGACCCCTTGGTCATTCACAACACCAAGACTCCCAACAACATCTTGCCCTCCAATGGTCGTTGCGATGATGTCGACACCGAGTACATCAGCTAAAATCTCCAATCCATCTTGAGGAATGCTAGGAGATGCTACGCATCCTTGTTCATTCGCTAGGAGAAGGTTACCAGCAGTGTTGACGCCACCTTCCATGACGACAACGTCACCAAAGGCGGTCAATTCGTCAATGTCGGTATCGGATGCAATGTCTGCTACGGCGAGTCCATTTGAATTTCCTGCCAACAGTGCTCCGATCAAGTTTGATCCGCCGATGGAAATGGGAGCCATCTCCAATTGAAGTGTAGTTTCGAGTTGCTCCATAACAACATCAGGAAGTTCTCGGGGATGGAAGAGGACTTTACCAACTGAAGCAAGATGAATTCCGATCTGATCGGAACCAAGAATGTCCAGAGTATCGATTGGCATGACCTTCACCTTCGTTACGTCTATCCATACGTAGTTTAGAAATCTTAGGTGTAAGGAAAAGAAGATCGGGGAAAACCAAGAGGAAAGAAGAGGGGCACAGTGACTGCCGTTCCCGTGGACTCTCGTACCACAGTATTGGGACAGACGCAGAAGGGCTTGACTTCCGGGTTCGGGATGGGACCGGGTAAACACCTTCGCTGTGACCGTGCACCCAACTTCTTTCGAATTGGAATGACACGACATGGCGTCGTATCGTGAATTGGCATGCTTATTAGACGAAGGGCACTCGAGGTGCGGATACATAATGAAAAAGATGCTCGAACAATTAGTGCTGCTGGACTGAACACGTCGCCGAAGCTTCGTGCTTACATCCGCAGTCTATCAAACTCGTCTTTTACGAGCGTTCTGAGGTGTCTCGTCTCTGGGGCGGCTTCGAGCTTAGATGCTTTCAGCTCTTATCCATCAGGGCGTGGCTACCCAGCATTGCCTTGCCAGACAACTGGTAAACTAGTGGCCCCGAGCCCTCGTTCCTCTCGTACTAAAGGACCCCTTCCATCAGACACCTTACGCGATTCTACCACCAAGCAACAAACCTGTCTCACGACGGTCTAAACCCATCTCACGATCCCTTTTAATGGGCGAACAACCCCACCCTTGGGTCCTGCTGCAGACCCAGGATAGGAAGAGACGACATCGAAGTAGCAAGCCACCAGGTCGATGTGAGCTCTTGCTGGTGACAACTCAATTATCCCCAAGGTAACTTTTCTGTTATCTACCGCCCTCAGAAATAAGGCTGGTAGGTTCGTTAGGCCCTGCTTTCGCATCGTCGATCCTTATTGTGCGGATCCACGTCAAGCCAGCTTTTCCCCTTACAGTTAACGGTGGAGTGCTGAACCACCTAAGCTGACCTTTGGGCACGCTTGTTAGG
>JACETE010000070.1 GCA_013911465.1 Candidatus Poseidoniales archaeon | reverse complement strand
GCAGTTGGCCTATTGTTCTCGATTATAACCAAGAATTTGTATCCACTTCACCGACGGGGAATGCCGATTCATTGATTCTTATCGACAAGAGCATGCACGTGACATGGAGCCAATCGCCGACCGGTGGGGCGAAGGCAATGAATGATGCCATCGACGGTGTCAATGGAGGTGGCCCAACGAGCATTGGCACATACTTGTCGGTTCTGTTCCCGACTGGTTTGTTCCTCATCTTCTTGGCGCTTCCTCGCCAAGAGTGGACAAAACCTGATGAGCCACTACCGCCCGGTACACTCTGGGCAAGCATCGTTCTCGCAGGTGGCTTGGGAGCCTTGTTGGTTCACTTACCTGGGCTTGTTCTCTCTCTACTACCCATTAGCACATCCATAGGCCACGTTGGCTCGGTTGTAATGTTGCTATGGTTCGTGTTCATGTGTGCAGTGACCCTTCAAAGAGGATCGCCCTTTGAATCCGATTTCATTGGGTCCTTCATCCATGGAAGGACAACCGAATCGTTCCAATCATGGCGTCCGAAAGAAGACATGCAACGGGACGTGTTCCTTGGGGTCTTCATTGGTTGGTTGTCTTGGTTGGCAGATCCTGGCCTCATTGCACAAGGCATAGGTGCTGCATTGTTGAACGGAGGCATGGGTATTCTGATCGGAACTTTGATGTTGATGGCAAATGTATTGATTGCTGGTGTAGCAATTCTAGTTCTTCGATTCATAGCTTCTTGGGGAGGACCATTCTCAAACATTTTCGGAAGGGTTGGTGCAGATACATTCGCCCGCTTTATGGGACTCGTCCTGCTTCCAATCAGCCTATGGGCCACTACCAATGGTGTTCTCACACTCATGTCAATCGGGGTTCTTTAGAGAATCTTTGATTAACGTAAACGTGAACATTCCCAGGTATGTTCCCTTCTCAGCCAACGTGGTCAACCTCTCGTAGTAATCTCTTGCAACGTTGTCCTCGAGCTTTTGTGCTGAGATACGGATTGGGTGAAATTTCCCAACACCATCCCTCAGGGCAGGATCTCTTGCATGTCTTTGAAATCCAAACACCGTGGATTCTTCTCCATCAAACAATTCGGCTCGTTGTCCTTGATTATGTTGAAGATTATGCAAACGGTACAATTTGGTCGACTGGTCTGCTTAGGGCGAGATTCGCCAACGACTTTACTCAACTTCTCAACAGAAGAAACGTGATTCTCAAGAGAATTCAAGAGAAAGGACGAATCAACGTTTCGAATGTTCAAAGATCGCATCCAGAGAACCATTTGGTCGAGATGGGTGTTGAAGCCTCGATAAACATTATTCAACATCCCGAATTCGTTTCGCTCCTCAAACAGGGTACCATCAAGAGAATTGAACAGACCCAATCAATCATCTGCGAAGGAGTGCGGGTGTACAACTCTCCAGATTTCATTCACCACAGCGAACGTGGTGAAACACTCGTTAAATTGAATCCATTCGGTGAAATTCCTGCATCTCGACGGCAACGTCAGGCGGCATTGCTACGGCTGTATGGTGGGAACGATTCGACAATCCTTCAATTTTCTTTGCAACAACGCCATTGGAATGTCAAGAAAACAATACCAACGGACGCTGAAGTTAATGATGCAATGTCGCTCGTTCGCTTAGACCTTGAACAGATGGAGAATCTGTATTCACTTGTTGGAAAAAATAACAATCTCGACAAGATACCTCTTGCAGATACGTATCGTTCTTGTATGAACTGCCAAGTGCGATTTATTTGTCCATCAAAGGACGGTCTTGAGCGTGCTAAAGCAGAACAATTTACGCTGATGTGTGTATAGGGACATCTTGAGATGAGTATATATACCCTGAGCAACATATTACAATTCCCTGTGGGATATATTATGCAATAATCGCCTCTGAAATCTGGATTAAGAATCTAGCCTTTGGCGGAGACGCTTGACGTCTCTGCACAAGATTCAGAGGTAATGTATTATGAGTAGTAATAAAAAAAACAAGGGACGCAAGAAGCGAACAGGAAGAAGAAATGGTAACCTGAATTATGACCGAACAACCGGTCAACAGGTCAACATCCGAAGCAAAAGCAACACCACCAACAAACGTTGTTGCCCGAATTCATTTGCCGAGGAGTGCATGAATTTGAGAATGGACGGTGAACTGGAACGATGGTGGATCGGTCGAAACCTTCAGGTTATCCGAGGATCAATTGTCTCTCAACTTCCTGAGAATTTTGTCAAGAAGTACGCCAAACACATGGACCACTTTGTGAAGTACATAGAGGCAAGACTCAACAGATGAGCGTTCTGTGGAAAAGGCCTTCCGGAAGCCTTGGATTTCGGAGCATCTGAGCGAAAGCAAGATGCGATACTCTAAGGGCTTGGTTGCCAAGCGCAAACCATGGAAAAAGGAGTGCAACGTCAGTATGCACCGAGTTCAATCTGTTTTGGATGTGGCCCAGCAAACGAAAAGGGTTTGAAGATCGATTCGTATCGAAAGGGCGATGGTTTAGAACTAAAATTTACGCCTTCAGAGGAGCATCAAGCCTTCCCAGGAATGGTCAATGGGGGCATCATTGGAACGCTACTTGACTGTCATGGGAATTGGGCTGCCGCAATTGCACTCATGGATGAACATGGTTACGATGAACCACCTTGTACAGTCACTGCATCGTATTCTGTTTCCTTGCGACGACCAACCCCTCTTGGTGTTGAGCTTCATGTTGAAGCATTTCCAGAGGAGATTGGGGAAGATCGAGTACACGTTCGGATGGAACTGAAAGCAGAGGGTAAAGTCTGTGCGACTGGCAAAGGTTTGTTCGTTGCTGTAAAGGAAGGCCATCCCGCATACCATCGATGGCATTGAGGAGAAAGCATGGCTCGACCGTCAAGAGAACAAAACATCCTTCTTTCATCTCTGAAAGATGATGTTCTCAATCAAATGGAAACAATGGAACACTGGAACGATCAACACCTTTCTCCACTGTATGACATCCCCTTGGCTGTTCTTCGAAGAAACGCCACACAACGACACGGAGTAACTCGATTTCGACGCGGAGCAAATTCAAACAAATTGGAGACGGATGATGTGGAAACCATTGACCTCCATCCCGAATTGTTAACAGATTCTTGGAACAATTACGCTCGTTTTGTCTTGTACCATGAGTACTTGCACGCACTTGGAAATCGATTCCATGATTCTCGTTTCCGCTCTCTCGAAGGTCTATGGCCTGATTCAGGTGCTGAACGCGGTCGTGAATTCACACAATTTCTTCGTCAACGAACTGCGACATGGCTTTGGACATGTCAATCATGTGACAAGCACTATCCAAGAAAACGAAAGGCAAACGGTCGGTTCCGATGCAGAGCATGCTCATCCATTTTGGTTGATGTTCCGAACATGCAGGGACCAAACTAAACAAGTCATCATATCTCGGAGGGATGAGGTCAATCCATGAACTGGAAATTGCGATGTACATTCATCATCGTTCTTCTCTGCATGATTCCACTTCCAACTGGAGCGTCCCTTACCGATGCTGAAAATGGAGGCGTCCTGTACTTCTCATGCGATTCGGATGAGGATTGTCAACTTACACCTACACCTATTGGAGAAGAGATTATTTCTGGTTCTGTTCAAGCAAACCCTCTCATGACGGAATCCGTAGCGATTGAGTTCGAGATGATTCCTGAACAAACCGAACTTGCAGTGCTACCCGAAGTCATTGATGAGTTGTTCATCGATCTCCGTGTTCAAGGCGACGCTGTTGGAATCTACACTCCTGAAATGGAAGTTAAACTCATCATTGGCATGAGTGTAACAACGCTTGAATCGGATGCATCGGGAATTCCAACATCAGGAACCGAAACTGGCCATCGTTGGGTGGATGAACCGCTGAACCTCGATAAAGGTCGACTTCTTTGGCCTGGAGATGTTGTGCGAGCTCGTATTGTGTTCACCGTCGATAGACCGTCGACTTGGGAACTTCACCTTCGAGGATCTTCGTACCTCGATCTCAACATAGCTTGGTCAGAAAACGTGGCTGCCAAAGATGTTGATGAGCCAACGAGTGCATTGCAACCTAAGTCAACATCGCTAGAAGATGTTCACTATGGCGCCTTGGTTGGTGACGAAGAGGATTGCTGGTCATTCAATGTCGAATCCAATGAGATTATTCGAATCCTCATCCAGTGGGAAGATGTACCTCTCGAATTACAACAGAGCAATGGTGTCCATCGATTGAGAACATCAGGCGGCCTGCAAGTCGCCGCACCGGACGTCATTACCAAAGCAGAAGGTGACGAAGTACTGACCAATTATCGCTGGAGAGCACTCAATCCTGGAAATTATGTTTTCTGTTTAAACGGGCAAACGGATCGCTTCCAACCCTACATCTGGAGTGGAGTATATGCTGTTGAAAGTTCAGGCCCTACTGATGCATCTGAGTTCGAAGGAAAAGTCGAGTATCAATCTCAATTCTTCGATTTTTCAACTGGAGAAGAAGGTAACCTCGAACCCCAATCAGGGATTTTCCTCTTCCCAATCGTTGGTTTTCTCATCTTTTTCTTGGCTCAATTCTATAGAACATCGACTTCACAACGAATGCGCATGTTTGTTTTCGTCCCAGCAATCGTCCTATTGTTCCTCAGTGGTGTTGTAAGCCCACTTTGGACCATGGCAGATGAAACCCAATCGGAATCGGAATGGTCTCTTGACCAACTCCTCGAAGAACGTGTTCAACAGTTGTGGGACGTTTCTAGCCCAGGTACGCCTGAGGCAACTATGATCGAACATGTTGGAGCAACCTTTGGTATTCGAAATGGAGAATCGTTGAACCTCTGGATTGAGATTGATTCGACCTACGAGAGAAACGATGGTCGATGGCAACTTCAAGCCGCTGGAATTGATGAAATACGAATCGATCAACTTGTATTCAACCAAATAGCTGAAGCACGGAACGGAAGACTTGTCGATGGATTGGATGAACAGATTGTCCAGTTCTCCATCATTGCTACACGAGCACTCCTTCTTGATTTAATGATTCTAGAAGCACTCTTGGTCACGGATGAAGAACCCTCCAACTCCGTATATCACATTGAAACTGCTATGATCGACACATCCTCATTCGGGTCAATATCATCACCTACGTGGGCGACACGGCCAGCAGGAATTGATGACAACTCATGGAAACGCTTGCAGACGTCTTTGTACCCTGAACGAATCACTGTAACCTTGTGCGATTGTGCTCTTGACTTGCTTGACCTCCAAGTCGATTATTCAAACCAGTTTGATGTAGACGATTCACCAACCTTCGGCGCCCTTCGTGCATCGAACGAGATCATTCCAAACGCTGGACTTGTGGCGTTCGTATCCGTGCTGGTTTGCCTTGCAGTTGTTGTCAATGAAGAAAACCGACGCAGAAAAGCAAAGAAATTAGCTAAGGCATTCGCCCCAAGAGACTCAATTTGGACTTCACTCTTCTGAAGGGTCCTTTGAGGTACCCTTTGCTTTCTTGGAAATATTTTCAGCGTCCTCATCGCTGATTCCGAGAGCGCTTTGGAAGCGCTTCAAGTCGGCGAGTTCATCTTCAGTGATGATTCCATCATCCCAAGCCTCTTCGTATGCTTTGACAAGGAATTCCTTGTACGCATCAGGGTTGAGAAGTACATCACGAATGAGACCGTGATCGATGCTTCCAGAGGAGGAAGATGAGGACCCGCTCAATTCCATCATAGCTGCTGACCGTCGCATTTCTTTGACTGCCATATCCTTCAGACCATGTCCGGCCCAAACCGCACCGGCAGCAACAACTGCCGCTGCAAACCACCGCATGAGGTCCGGGTCAACCAATTCACCTGGAGTGATGAGGTGGAAAAGACCGAGAACAGCCATTGCAGCACCGCACATGACTTCGAACCAATCGTTGAGATCCGGCTCATCTGAAAAAACCGAGAGGCGTTGTTCAATCAGTAGTTCGGTTTGTTCGTCCATATACATCCGTAAAGACTGGAGGGACTTAGGCGTGTCGGCAATCAAGTCGAAGCGCATTCCTTTTCATCCGTTGGCGCAACCTACGGTTATGGGCGAGGAGAATCGGTCGATTCAGAACCTATCTTTGCCTGCGGAAGTTCTCGCTTTTTTTCAAGAACAGTGGGGCATCAACCAGTTGCATCCTCCTCAATATGAAGCGATGGAACCCTTGTTCAACGAGAACAACATTTTGCTCGCAATCCCAACCGCATCAGGTAAGTCGCTTGTTGCTTACATAGCAATACTCAATCAATTATTGAACATTAACCCCGGCTCGAGAGCCGTATACATTGTACCACTCAAAGCCCTAGCAAGTGAGAAATTTGATGAATTGAAGGAAATTGGAAATCATCTCGGCCTTAAAATTGGACTCGGTATTGGTGATGCCACCTCTGAAGCAAAGAACATCGATGACTCAGATATCCTGATCTGTACTTCGGAAAAATTGGATTCATTAATGCGAACGCGTTCTGAATTGATGAGCAATGTTTCAGTTGTTGTCGCAGATGAATTCCACTTATTGCATGATGCATCCAGAGGACCAACTCTCGAAATCAATTTGACCCGATTGCGAACATTGCGTCCAAATGCACAATTGATTGCTCTATCAGCAACGGTTGGAAATTGCGAAATTCTTGCTGCGTGGCTTGAGGCAACATTGGTACAATCCGATTGGAGACCTGTCGATTTGGAATATTCAACCTTGCATGACCGTCACTTGGAACCTCGAAAAATTCAATCCTCCTCTCTCGATTCGTCACCGCAAATTCTCTCTCCCCCGAGGCATCTTGAAGGGCCGTTAAGCCACCCTGCATGGATTGTTGTCCAGGATACCATTGAACAAGGAGGACAAGTATTGGTCTTTGTAGGAACTCGACGTAGTGCCCAATCCGAAGCCAAGAAATTGTCAGACCGTGTCAAAAAACGATTTGCGAAAGAACAACCTGAGCGCTTGATTGAACTTGAACAGGTTGCAGAATCTCTTGATGGACGAAACCAGACCAGCATGGGCGAGTTACTTGCTCACTGCGTCCGAGGAGGTGTAGCATTCCATCATGCTGGCTTGACACATCGTCAACGCCAAACGATTGAATCCGCTTTCAAGAAAGGTCTGATTCTGGCCCTGTGTGCAACACCTACACTGGCCGCAGGCGTGAATCTTCCAGCCCGCAGAGTTCTGGTTCGTGACATCAAACGATGGGATGACGGCATGAGTCGCCCACTACCGGTCATGGAGGTCCACCAAATGCTTGGCCGGGCAGGACGGCCTCGATACGATTCAGTTGGTGAAGCATGGGTCTTGTGCAAAGGAACCGATGGCTGGCAGGTAGCCGATGAAGTCAGTGAACG
>JACETE010000007.1 GCA_013911465.1 Candidatus Poseidoniales archaeon | reverse complement strand
TCGCTTGCATGTTGCAGGTTTTGTGGTTCATCTCGAATCTGTTGAAGTGCTCCACACAGGGCGACTGAAAGCGCAGCAGATGAGCCCAGACCGGATGCTTTTGGAATTGTACCCCTGATTCGTATGTGAAGCGGTTGGTCATCATGAGGCGGGAGATGGTTTCGAATGTACTCGATATGAGGGTGTTTTTTGGCATTGAAGGTCCGTCCATCAATTCGCCATGAGTCGAATGTATTCTCCCGTTCAAGTTCAATACTCATCCGTTGATTGATACTACAGGCCAATGCTGGCTGGCCGTACACAACTGCATGTTCTCCGAAGAGAATGCATTTGCCTGGGGCACTGGCCTTCACCATGGTTGTTCCACACCTATCTCAACCATTAGGATTGGTATTTGTTTCATCGTTGGTTTGAAGGTTTGAATGTGCTTGGGTTGAATCATGATGGACCATCCACTCGACGTGACCTATGCGGGAATCAAAGGTTACTACCTTCTTCTGGTGCTGGGTGGAATCTCAATCGCATTCTTTGCTTATCAGGTCCAAAAAGCCACGCGGCTGGTCCTTTTGGGTGCCCCGGACAAGCGTTTCGACTCCTGGGGCAAGCGAATGAAGGAAACACTCACGGTCTGGTTGGGTCAACGAAAAGTACTGGAGGATAAGGTTGCGGGGACAATGCACGTTCTCATGTTTTGGGGATTCCTGATGCTTTCTTCGGACATGCTTGATCTTGCAACAGCGAACCGATTTAGTGAACATATTTTGCCAGAGGCCCTGAATGGCATCTGGAACGGAATGGTTGAACTTGGTTACACCAGTGCATTGATTGGCTGTTTCTTAGCGTTGAATCGACGTGTGTTGTTCACTCCTGAAAAACTGAAAGGGAAGTCTCAACTTGAAGGAAACGTCATCCTTCTGCTCATCATGACGATTTGTACCACTTCTTACATTGTTGAGGCTGGTGAAAATCCTGATCCAACATGGGAAATGATCGGTGCTTGGGTAGCTGACTCGTTTGCACCATCTCAGACCACGATCAATGTTGCATATTGGGCACACATGGTTGCCATCTGTACCTTCCTCTTCCTGATTCCACTTTCCAAGCACATGCACTTGGTCATGGCATTACCAAATGTAGCATTCTTTGATACAGAACCGATGGCAAAGATGCGTCCTCTTGCAACCGATGAAAGCGGTTCTGCCGTCTCATTGGAAGAACTCGACCTCGATTCCTTTGGTGCTGCGAATTACACACAACTCACTTGGAGAAGCCTCATCGACGGGTGGGCCTGCACCTCCTGTGCACGCTGCCAAGACGTTTGTCCTGCATACGCAAGTGGCAAAGCACTCAACCCAATGCAAATCGTTCATGATGTGCGAAATTACGCCAACGAACACGCCTCACAATTGTTTGCTGGTGAAACCCCGGAAGAGGACATCATTGCACGATTTGGTGAAGAATCAATCTGGGCCTGTACAACCTGTCATGCTTGTGTTGATGTATGCCCGGTTAACATTGAACATGTTCCTAAATTGACGGATGCACGCCGACATCTCATGATGGAGCGAATGGAGTTTGATGATGCGGTTGAGGACACAATCATGCCTTTGATGGCGACCATCGAGAACCTTGAATCTGATTCCAACCCGTATGGGCTTCCATCTCACGAACGTGGCGATTGGGCCGCAGATCTCGACGTTAAAGTTGCAGAACCAGCAGAATACATCTATTTCGCAGGCTGTGCCGCCTCCTTCGATGAACGCAACAAGAAGGTTGCTCGTGACACGATTTCCATCATGAAAGAAGCAGGTCTTGACGTTGGTATCTTAGGTATGCAAGAAGGTTGCAGTGGTGATGCTGCTCGACGAGCAGGAAACGAATATCTGTTCCAAATGTTGGCTGAAACAAATCTTGAGACCTTCAATGAACTTGGAGTGAAGAAGGTAGTTGCTTCGTGCCCACATTGCTTCCATACCCTTGGGAAAGAGTACAAGGATTACGGAGGAGAAGACATTGAAGTCATGCACCACTCCCAGTTGATTTCACATCTTCAGATCGAAGGTAAACTTCCTCAACCGAAACATGACGGTTCCGTCACCTATCACGATCCATGCTATCTTGGCCGAATCGGTGGTGAGTACGACGCTCCTCGCAACGCAATCGGCGGGGTCGACGTTGAAACCGAGCGACACGGGCGTGGTTCGTTCTGTTGCGGTGCTGGAGGTGCCCAAATGTGGATGGAAGAGCACGTTCCTGAGGGCAGTGACCGTGTCAACATCATCCGAGCAAAGGAACTTGCTTCAACGGGTGCAGATACTGTTGCGGTAGGTTGTCCGTTCTGTTCAACCATGGTTACGGATGGATTGTCAGCAATTGATGCAGAAATGGATGTCAAAGATATCGCTGAATTGGTGTGGGAGCAAATCAAAGCCAATGATGCAAAGATCGAAGAAGCAAAAGCCGCTTGAGTTAACGGTTGAGTTATGATGAATCAAGAAGCCTTGCTTTCTTGGTATCGCCGTGTACAACGGCCTCTTCCATGGCGATTGAATCCATCTCCGTGGTCAATCCTTCTTTCGGAAATTTTGTTGCAACAAACCCAAATGGAGCGTGGAATTCTATACCATCAAAAACTTCTGAATCGGTTTCCAACCATTCAATCAATGGCTGAATCCAGTGTTGACGAAGTACTGCTCCTCTGGCAAGGAGCGGGATACTATTCTAGGGCACGTCGGCTTCATGCTTTATCGATTGAAGTGATGGAACATTATGGTGGAACACTACCAGATACCTATGATGAATTGTTGAAACTTCCGGGTGTTGGCCCCTACACAGCAGCAGCTGTCTCGTCCATCGCATTCTCACGGCCCGTAGCATGTGTTGATGGGAACATACGTAGGGTAATGGCTCGTCAAACCAATCAAGAAAATCCATCGGCGAAAGAGGTGCAAACCTTTGCAGATGAACAACTCGCAGTCGAATTCCCAGGCGACTGGAATCAAGCTATGATGGAACTTGGAGCATTGGTTTGTCGACCTAAGAAGCCAAACTGTATTGAATGTCCAATTCAGGAATCATGTCTTGGGATTGAACGAGCACATGAACTCCCTCTTCCAAGAAAACTTGTCAAAAAAGACGTTTCAATGGATTGCGTCGTTCGCCTCGATTCTCTAGGTAGGCCTGAATTGATTCAACGACCCGATTCTGGTCTTTTTGCAGGTCTATGGGGTCCGGACTACGATACCACATTGGACACAGACGGTTTGGATTTTCTTGGAACGATTCAACATCAACTCTCCCACCGAAGGTTGATTGTTAAGGTATGGAAGGGGTCGTCAGAAAAAGGAACCAATCCAAATGAAGTCGCTCTTTCAACTCTCGATCGTCGCGTTCTCAATCTCGCTGGCGTGCTGTTGGATATCCCATGAGAATGAAGCCAAACAAGCGATGAGGCCAAAGAAGAGGAAATATTCAGCTGGTGCTGCATAGACGATCCAAGGTTGAAGGTAATCCAAGCCCACATTGGATGCATCAACGCCAAGTTCTTGTTCTCCTGATTGAATACCATCTCGAATTGTGAATGTCATTACGAGTAGGGATACAAGTGCTACGAGAAGTGAATAAATTCGAACAGTCCTTCCTCTTGAATTGGACTTTGGAAGTGAGAAATGGGTGGCAAAGGCCCATGCAAAGCCACCATGAAATACAATAAAGGCAGTGTAAACATGGACTTCGATATTTTGATCCATTGTGACAAACGCCAACACAGAGAGGTGTGTTGAAGTTGCGATTCCACACGCTAATGCGATATGATGCAGTATAGGGGATGCGATTGGCTTGAACAAGACATACAGGCGAATAGAAACCAAGAGCTGAATCATCGCTGAGCAGAAAAGGCCGATCGAGAAGACATGATCCTCGATTCCTGGATGATCTGTTTCGGAAATGAAGAATGGTATATCTCTGTAATTTCCTGACATGTAGTGGATGACTGTTGCAAGCAAGACGCTGACGAGGGGTAAAATCCACGAAGTTCGAATCAAGGTACGATCTGTGATTGAACGACCTAGCAAATCAATACCCTTGTCGGAACTGAATTGAATCATCGGTCTCAACATGCGCTGCCCCTTGTTACGTATCAACCTTCAAGTGGGGGTGGGCACACCCAGTGTTCGTTCACATGCCATTACGAGTGCACGATACCCGTAGACGAGAAAAAGTTGAGTTTTCAACACAATCGCCTGGAAGAGTCTCGATGTACGTTTGCGGTGTAACAGTTTACGACCATTGCCACCTTGGTCACGCACGGTGTTATATTGCCTTTGATTTGGTTCATCGCTGGCTTGAAGCATCTGGGTATGATGTGGATTATGTTCAAAATTTTACAGACATCGATGATAAAATCATTATCCGTTCATTAGAATCCGGTGAGAACTGGAAAGACATCGTTGACCGAAACATTGCAACGTACTACGATGATATGGATTCTCTGAACATCCTCCGGGCTGACCACTATCCCCGATGTACGGAATATGTGGATTCGATGATTCATATCATTGAGGATTTAATCGAGAAAGGGCATGCATATGTTGCAAACGATGGTGTGTACTTTCATGTTGATTCAGCCCCGGAGAAATACGGCCAATTGACTGGTCAATCCATCGATGCTGTACGCCAAGGCGCTGGTGGTCGTGTTGACAAGACTGGGAGTGGGAAGCGTGATCACAAGGATTTCGCCTTGTGGAAACAGGCAAAACCAGGAGAGCCCACCTGGCCATCTCCATGGGGTGAAGGTCGTCCAGGCTGGCACATTGAATGCAGTGCAATGAGCCTAGATCACTTTGGGACTTCATTTGACATACACGGAGGTGGACATGATTTGCGCTTCCCTCATCATGAGGCTGAAATTTTCCAAAGTGAATGTCATACAGGACATGCTCCCCTTGCAGGATATTGGTTGCACAACGGTTTTGTCAACATTGATGGCGAAAAGATGAGCAAATCACTTGGGAATTTTTGGACCATCCGTGACATCATTCAGAAGGTTGACCCATTGGTTCTCCGTTTGGCTCTTGTGAACGCTCATTATCGTTCACCAATTGATATGAATGAGCAACTCCTCAACGATGCTCAACGTAATCATGCCCGTATTCTCCAAGTTTACGAAGCCGCCTTGAGGATGGCTACAGAGGGTCGGCAACACACACTTCCTTCTCCTGATCTTTCGAGTGCAGACCCATTGGTGAAGTCGCTTGGTCTCCTCGAGCGACTTGCAGAGGGCTTTGCTCAAGCAATGGATGATGATTTCAACAGCCGTGAAGCCGTAGCAAAAGTACTCGCTGCGACAAAGCAACTTCAACACTTGATGACACTCGGCTCTGATGAAGAAGACAAGAGAGCCATTGCAACGTATGCCAAATGTTGGCTTGAAGAAACTGCGGGGGATATCCTTGGTATTCTTCCTTCTCCTGAGGTCTTGCTCGCAGAAAAAGAAGAGGATCCGCAAAAGGCAGAGATTGCTGACCAAGTCGAGGCTCTACTTATCGAGCGAAGTGATGCTCGGTCAAACAAGGACTGGGGACGAGCGGATGCAATTCGTGATCAACTCAATGAGCTCGGAGTCGTCGTCACCGACACGGCAGACGGTCCCGTTTGGGATTTGCAATAATCACTCTTCTTCAGCAGAAGGTGGTGGAGCGAGAGGTGGTAGTTCAGGAACAAATTGTTTGGTTTCTTCCTGCCATTCCTTTTCGATAATTATCGTTTGATCAGCATCCATTCCTTCTTCACCATCATCGATATTTCGTGTCAACAAACCGATCGCAAGCAGAAGTACAATTACGATTCCAGCGAGAAGAGATTTTGCACCAACCAAAGAGGACTCGTCTGTTGAAGCATCTTCAACATCTTCGCCTAGAATACAATTTGGAGGACATTCTGAATCTCGACCAGACTCGTCTCCAGAGTCATCATCGTTGGTATCTCCAGGGTCGGTCGTATTGGTTGGAGTTTCATCTGTTGGATTGATAGTCGAACCGCCTGTGTTGTCCTGTGGTTCGAGAACGACGTTGACTCCAGTTCTGTCACCGTTCTCCATTGGAATTTCGTAGTAGTCCTCCAATTGATCCAAATTGATGTGTGTATTTGCGTGAGCAGAACCCGTGATGATGCCGAAATGTCGTGTATCTCCTGTGGTGAAGATGTTGTTGAGAACATTTCCTTGCATGTTTGAATAACTGCTTGTGCTCGATGACCAAGTAGCAGCAATGTCATCGGGATTGAGTTCCATTGCCATCTCCATGTCAGCAAGTATACTTGCCCAGGATTGGGTGCCTTCTGTGACTGAACGGTCGGTCACATCAACCGCCTTGTTGAATCCTGGTCCCTCAACCAACTCCCAGTCGTTTCCTTTGAGTTCGGACATCAAGTCAACATCACCGAACACAGGCTGGCCGTTGACCACTGTGAGGCGTACGTCAGCGTCAATAGCCTCGATAAGGTTCCGATAAGGGTCTTGATGGAAGGTATCGATTACAACCAAATCTGCGTACAATCCAGCATTGATGGTTCCTACTGAATCATCCCAGTTGTTCCCCAATGCAGGATTTTTCGTAACCATTGCAGCAAGATCGTAATCTGAGAAGTAAGAATTGAGATTGTTGCTGTTCCAAAGATCTGCAACTTTCAGCTCGTGCAGTACATTCTTGGAACCACTTGGACCCCAGTCTGGTGCAAGTGAGATGCGGACGCCAGCTTGGTCGGCAGCGACAACATCTGTCGTGTCCCCGTAGAGCAGCAAGTTGGACAGTGGTGACCATGCGAGATCTGCACCTACTGCACCCATCATTTCGAATTCCGTTGATGTCAATGCCGTTCCATGAACAACAACCAATTCGCCGACGAGAAGGTTGTTCTGAACAAGGATGTCAAATTCGGCACGGCTGGATTCGTCAACGCCTTCTGAAAGATGGAGATACCATGCATTGAGACTTCCACTGGCATTTCCAGATGTGATATGGCCTCCGGTGTAGTCGGACTCGAGGGTAGTAACCTTGGTATGGATTCCATCGCCTCCGAAATTGTACAACTCGATGTTTCTTGAGAGCATGCTGTCCCATGCATCTGTGTTGCTGGATGGCGACCCTTGGACAGCAGTGACACCACCTGCAACTGCCATAACTTCGGCATACTTCATTTGTTGATCTGCCATGTTCCACATGGAGGATGTCTGAACAAATGTCTTCATCCATGAGATGTCACGTTTGTAGTTTGGATTGTTCTTCCACTGGTTACGGTTTGAGTAGCCACCTTCTTCAGATTTCACGGAAGTGTGAACATCAAAATCCCAAAGAGGAATGTGATTGTAATGCATGTGGTTGTGTGTGTCGATCAATCCTGGGTAAATGGTACCGTTCGTTTCAACGACAGGCACGCCGGTGAGGTCGACGTTTTGTGGGATGTTTTGTCCTG
This sequence comes from Candidatus Poseidoniales archaeon, assembly GCA_013911465.1. Classification (GTDB taxonomy): domain Archaea; phylum Thermoplasmatota; class Poseidoniia; order Poseidoniales; family Poseidoniaceae; genus MGIIa-L2. The sequence continues at coordinate 24,439 of JACETE010000007.1, read as the reverse complement.
ACCAAACAGCGTCTATTTTTCCATCACGAACCAACACATGGCCATCGTTGATGACTGCGTCTTCGGTGTTCATGGTTACGACACGACCCTTGAGCAACATCGATTCGACAAAGCCTCCATCGCTAATTCCAAAGCATCCGATCATGTTTTGAGCCACGCCAAATGATTCATCTTCGGAGTAACCCGGGGTTGGTGGTTTCACTTTCCACAAAGTGCCGTTTTCGAGCGTGATGTAGGAATTTCCATACCACGCATCTCGTGCTGGATACGACATTGCATCGATAAGTGTTCCAGAATCGTCATAGAGATTAACGGTATCACCGTCGTAATAATCCAGTTCTATTCGCGAAGCGTTGATGAAGACAGAAACATAACCTCCTGGTTGAATGATGGTGTTTCTGGCCAATTGACAAGGCGCACTTCCTCCGTCTGCAATATCATCCAAAACCCAATTCGAAATGTTGATTGGGCTATCGGTAGGGTTGTGAAGTTCGATGAATTGATCGGAAAACTTCCCGTAATCTCCATCCCCGTTCCAATCTGTGGCATTGTAACAATTGGAACATGTTTCGTTGTTTTTCATGCCATTTGGAGAGGGTAGCAATTCTGAAATTATGATTGAAGGTTCGGATGCATTGTCACTTGTTGATTCTTCAGAAACCCCTTGTGGGATGACGAGTACGCTTAGAAGAAGAAAAACGGTGACCAAAGTCAACAGTCTGCTCATGTTCCCCCCTCGTTCATGGAGCACATCAACCCGTCGATGCAGAACTTAGGTTAAATGCATGAGAACATATACTGTGACCCGTAGGATTACCTATGCCAACAGTAGAAATGCACGAATCGTCGTTTTCTGATATCATAGAAGGAAACGACCTCGTTATCATTGATTTTTGGGCCGAATGGTGCGGTCCTTGCCGAGCATATGCACCAGTTTTTGAACGCGTTTCAGAAGAATTTACTGATGTTGTCTTCGCTAAGGTCGATACGGAAGTCGAGCAAGCCCTCGCAGGCTCCTTTGGAATTCGCTCGATTCCGACCACGATTGCGTTCAAGGATGGAATCGGTGTCTTCATGCAACCAGGCGCTCTCCCTGAAGACGCTCTGCGTGACCTGATCACCAAACTCAAGGATTTGGATATGGATGAAGTTCGTGCTGAACTTGAATCTCGTGAATCGGAAGAATCAGCATAAGGCGAAAAGCGTCTTATGTTGGATTTGGAACGGGTGAATCAATGCGAAGCATCTCCTTGTTGTTGATTTTCCTTCTCCCATCTTTGCTCTCGGGCTGTTTTGGGGAAGATCTTCAAAACAATTCAGAAGAGATTGGCGAGAACGATTATCCTGAACCATGGGAACGCTCCGGACTTCAATATGAAGACTCAGACGTCTTTTCCCGAGTAACCGCCAACGGAACGTACGAAATCGGTCCCGTTCAATCGGTTTTCGTACCTGTGCCGAGCATCACGCTCGCAGATGGTGGAGCAGGTGCAGCGGGAGGAGCAGAGGTGCACCTTGGCCTTTGGCTACCTGTCATTGAAGGGTGCGACTATACCTCTGCGGAAAATTTGACAGAAGATTGTCAGGTACCTGTCATCGCAGAAATAGGTCCATATTACAGCGACGGCGACGTTGATGCTCTAACGCCAGCCAATCGTTTGGGTCGGATGTTGATTGAAAATTATGTGCCACATGGATACGGTGTGGCTCAAGTATCTGTCTTTGGGACAGGTGAATCCAATCATTGCATGGATCTGATGGGGACTGATGAACAGCGAGGAATCGATGCAGCAGTCACTTGGCTTGGAACCCAATCTTGGTCAAATGGAAATGTTGGTATCATCGGGAAATCCTACGATGGATCAACCCCGTGGCAAGCGGCCACGTTTGGAAATCCTCATCTTGCAACCATCGTTCCAATGTCTGGATTGATCGGAGTCCATGAGTTGATGTGGCGCAATGGTAGCATGGAAGCTCGTGGAATGATCATGCACAACGGTGTCTATGGATCGTTCGGTATCGATGGTGATACAGAGGACAGTCACACACTCTGTGAAGGTTATATTCAGGGCTATGCAAATGGACCTGCTGCTTACCTAAGCGGCGGTATGGTAGACTATGCTGGAAACACCTATTGGACGGAACGATCATTCCTTGATCGTGTTCTCCAGAATTACAACGGTTCTGTCTACTTGATTCAAGGAATGCAAGATTGGAACGTCGACCCACACATGTCATTCCCAGTTCATCAACAGGTTGCCGATGCTGGTATAGAAATCAAAACACTCGCAGGCCAATGGGCTCACGATTATCCTGACCGTGTTGAAGGTCATTCGTCTCAGAGTGCAGGCCGAGGTGCTGAAGCCTACCCCTACACGCTACGATGGGACTGGGCCGATGAAATGCTCTACTGGTTTGATTGGTATCTGAAGGGAGAGGGACGTGCTCCAACACTTGGAGTCGAAATGCAAGACAACCGTGGTGGATGGCGATTTGAGCAGACCTATCCTCCAATGGACGTCGAAAATCTGGTTTTGACCGGAAGTGATCTCGGTCCAACAGGATCGACAGTATCTGCAACGAGTTCAGTTACACTCAGTTACGGACCATTCGAAGAGGAAACACGAATCATCGGTATGCCTACCTTCCACATCGATGCGACACCAGGATTGACAGGTGGCCATCTTTTCATTGAGATGACCGATGGGACTGGAATGCATCTTGGTCATGCAGTAATGGATCTCCGCTTCCATGCAGGCGGCAGAGATGGGCAAGAAGTACTTGCTCCGTTTGTATCGGTCAACGCCTTGATGGAATTCATGCCAATGGATGTAGTTCTTCAAGAAGGTGAAGGATTAATCCTCACTGTGACCCAAACAGGGGAAGATTACGTACCATCTCCTGGAGCATCAGGTGGAGTGACAATCGATTGGTCACAAAGCACACTCACATTACCAACAATAGAACGGCCATGTGATGCTTTGTTCCAAGCACCAATGCTTGATTATTCGAGCGAAGCAGGACGCCAATGTTGAGTTCAGAACAAAGAGAGGATGTCGCTAAAGACATTCTTCGCATCACCCGACGAACGTTCAACCAAACGACGTACGATCAACTCTGGAGTTGAACGGGCAAGGCAATTTCTCTTTGGTGTTCTGTCGACAATGAGTTCCAAGTGCTCATCAAGACCCTTCGCTTCAATACCATCGATTCGGAGGTCATCGCTACCGTATGCATCGAGAATGGCGGGTGCAAGGTGTGTTACCAATACCATGCTTGAGTTGGCCTGTTGTTGAGCAGCTCGCAGCATTCCTGCGATGATACGAGCACCTGCACCAGGCTCTGTTATTGCTTCGAGTTCATCCGCAAGAATCAGTTTTGGTTGGGTATTGCTGACGACTTGAGCCAAATCAACCAAGGTCGTTTCGAGGGCTCCTGCACTTTGAGTTCCACTCGATTTCGCAAGAACATGCAAGGCTTCAACACGGCCAATAAAGGCATGTTGCGCAGGTACTGGAAGTCCCATGTGAGCAAGAATTGTGACATGTGCTACCAGTTCGAGGAGCGTGGTTTTCCCACCGCTGTTTGCTCCAGTAAGCAAGGCAATCGGTTGTTGATCACCCTTGGGCGCTGCGAGTCCTAATCCATAATTGACCGGTTGAACCTCTCCATCGATGAACAGATGTCGCCCCTCTTCAAACCATATTCCGTGATGCACCAACTCGGGAAGTTGTGCATTGTGATGCATTGCCCATGCAGTGATACTGTACCACATGTCATGCTCAATGAGGCGTTGTATTGCCGTTTCACATAGCGGTTTCAAATCAGCGAGTTTGGTAGCCAACCGGAGGAGATGATCGTTTCGACAGTCGTTGATTCGTCGTTCGAGTTCGTCGTTGATTTTATCCAGAACACCTCGGTTGAGTTTGACTGGCCAATTGGTGGCATAGAGGTCAAACGGTGCTTGCAAGCCACTTGCTTCAAGGTACTGTGAGAGTTCATTCCTCCCTTGTTCGAGAATGTCAGTGATGACATCTTCGGTAGCAGAGGCTAGTTTTCTCTGAAACGTTGCCGCATCTGCTAATGCCTCAAGCATATCTGAACCTGTAAGATCGAGTGAAGCAGTTTCCATTCCAGAGGAGATGCGTTGATTGAGATCTTCTTCGAGGCGCTTGGCCATGTTCCACAACCCATCTCGAATTTCTTCCATTGTTTCAACATCGCCTGAATCGCTCATCATGGCGAACACTGTAGTCAGTTGGTCGAGTCCTTCCGTCTCATCAAAGATGATGTTGAGGGTTGGATGGATGGAGTTCTTTCCTTCGTTTTTCCATTGCATTAAGTCGAGAATCACTTTCAACGCCTTTCGATTGTTTGTAAACCAATCAAGGGTATACTCGGGGACCATGACATCAGAGCGACCTGCTTCTGGTAAGACCAGCCATCCGGGGGGTACGTCTTCAGGCCCATGTCTGCCAATCCATGTCACGGTCTTGAAAACGGTGTAATCTTTCCATGATTCTTGGCTACTCGGTGTTAAAATTCGTACATATTGATTCCATTCTGGATGCTCCTGTTGGCTAACAATCACACGCTCGTAACGTTGCGTTGGACGGCGAGTGTAACTCAAATTTTTGAACAACGCCTTGAGATGGGCAAAGGCCTCTGGGGCTTCGGTTGCGAAGCTCATCATTTGCTTACAACGCTCACGACGTTCATCGATTTGGTGAAGTGGCATGAGCATTTGCATTCGTGAGGAACTTGCGGCGTTCGATGCAAATGCTTGCATTGAAGAAATCAGTTGTCCATGCAATTTCTCAGCCTCAGGCGTTGCAAGAAATGTGGCTTCAGCACCGTTGTATTCTCGTGCAAGAGAAAGAGCTCGCTTAACAGAGATGCCTTCCACCTCAGCGATGCGAGAGATGTCTCCCGATTCTAAGGTCTTGAGTAATTCATGGCGTCCACCAAAGTGGTCATCCAATCGTTTCATCAAACGTTCGCCAATACCGGGTAGATTTGTGAGCACCATCGCAACAAATCGTATGTCAAGGGCTTTTGAGGATAACCCTTGGATTGAGGTTATTGCTGATAATCTGGGAGGTTGAGTTCAACAGCAAACAAGGGGTCGACGTGCGTTGAATCGTGGTAGGCTACAACAACACCTCCATCACGGAGGATTGCTAAACTTGCGAAATCAAAACGGATGTCATTTCCGGCACCAGATGTTGAGTCAAGATCACCCTGTCCAATGTATGTCATCGTGTCTGGAGCGAGGTCTTTGCTGTAATCTCGGGTGTGGAAAAGAACGTCAACGTCAGGTCCTTCACTCGACTGATATCGGACATTGAGAACGAAAAGATCGTGCTCTCCGTTCGCTTGAAACTCCCATTCTTCGATACTTGAAGCGGAAGCACCGAGGTCATAGGTGTAATTCTCCCATGTGACTGCGCCATCAGTTGATGTGTAATGCGTGAATGTGGTTCCTGAATTCGCAACACAGTGGATGGTTCCAGTCATATCAATCTGACAATATTCACTTGGGAATTGAACTGCGAGTTCATTCCAAGAGAGCGTTGTATCGAGGAAGGCAGCGTTACCGTTATCGAAATATTGCGGGAACAAAAGTCCTCCACTCGGAACAGCAAAGGCACGCATTTCTTTGTGTGGTTTATTGACATCCCAATAGAAGTCTAGCGATGAGTTGGTGAAATCCAAATCGACTTCGATACTCGGTTGTGAGGAGGATCGACCAGGAAATTGTATCGGATAATAATTCAACCCATCAACAGAGATCTGACCGCCAGCGTTTTGAGATTGATGCCAGAAGTTTGAGATGACAAGGGAAGCCCATTCACCATCACCAATGCTTGAACTGATTGGGCCAACAACCTCCACCTGCCAACTTCGGTCGTAGAACGGTTCAGTAATTCGGTTGTAACACCACTTCCATTCCATTTCCGAATCATCGTAAAGAATGGCATAGAATTTATCCAATTTCAGGTCTCCACCTACATACGGGAACCATGACATTGAGATGATGTCACCGTTTGTTGCTTGAACAATACTCCCTTCTCCAAGTCCTTCTGTACCTGGATTTGTCGGGATGAAGGTTCTGCATTGCAAGTCAGGTGTGACGCCAGGAATCCATGTGTCCCATTCATGACCTCGGTCAACGGACCATACGGGGTATTCTCCTCCAATGTTCATGATCGAACCAGAAATTGTTGTTGCAATGTAGTGCTCACAACAGTTTCCTCCCTTCGATTCATCAAAAACAGCCCACGTCATGTTGGTTGTTTCGTTGGTACGTAAGTCCACAGTCATGAATTCTCGAGGTGTTTCATGGGTCTGTTCATCAATGAGAATGTATTCAGTCCATGCAGACGTGATTTCTTCGTTTTCAACAATGGTTTCCCCATCGCCAAAACATCCTGCAAGAACCATGCTGGATACCAGCAACATGGCGAGAAGACCCCTGCGCATGGCAGGCCTACTCGTCGGCTGTTTTCAAATCCTTGCAAAGTGCATTGAAGGTGCGAAGACCGGTGAGCGTATGACTGCCAAACCATGTAAGTGCCTCCCCATCGATGCATTGTGTCCAAGGACGTTCTCCTCCCATGGCCTCCACTGCATCGCAAATCGCTTCACCTTCGGCCTTTGAAAATTCGTGAGGTTCACTGGAAAGGAGGAGGCCTTCTACGTTGTGTTGAACAATATCTTCCGGGGTTACGATAGGATAGCCATTTCCTTCAGGCTCGATATCAGGAATCTGAAACCCACAGGCCTCAAGAAGTGCGCCAGAGTATTTGGTCGGAGAGACAGCCATCAACGGCTCGTGCCAAATCATTGGAAGAACGACTGGGCCTTTGCGATGGGTCTCCTCCGTAAGTTCATGCTGTATGGCGTTCGCCAATTCAGTGGCTTTGGGTAAAAGCTCCAATCGTTCTCCAAGGAGCATGAGTAGTTCCGGAACATCAGCAGGTCTTTCGACAGTACTCACAAATGTCTCGATACCTGCTTCCGTGAGTGCTTCGTAGACTTCGCGTGGATTTTCCTCACGATCGAGAATAACAACATCTGGCTTCGCGTTAAAAATCTTCTTGAGGTTGGGTGTTTTTGTTCCACCAATAACTTCCACTCCCTCGACAAACGCTGATGGGTGTATGCACCATGGCGTGCGACCGACAAGGTGTGATTTGTTCAGACCAAGCTCAGCAAGTGTCAGTGTGAGGCTCGGTACGAGCGAAATCACCCGCATGTCTTGGCCTCAGCGTGCGTGGACGCGATATGCGATTTGTGCGCCATCAACATCGAAGGCTTCTGCATCCGACGGCGGTTGGTCCTCACTGAAGGAGATACCAGACGATCTTGTTTCCTTTGCAATCCATGCTTGGTCCTCTTCGAACAGTTCGGGAGCATCCTTCATCCAAACTTCGACATCGATCATTGCTTCAATTTCGAGGTTCATGTCCTTTCGCTTCGATTGAATGCGTCGAGTAATGTCTCGAGCAAGTCCCTTCGATAAGAGGTGAGGTGTATCCTGCATGTCAAGAACAAGACTCACGTGCGAAGCGTGTTCACCTTCGCCGACGGTAATGGTTGCGGCCGCATAACCCTCGCGCTCGGCTCGACGAACCTCGACATCGGATTCGAGGATTTGAACGCCCATGAAGGAGCATGAACCATTGCGAATTTCTTCAAGCAGTGCTTCCTGGTTTGCATGATTCTTGATTTCGTTTGCAATCGCATTGACGTCACCCTTTGCCCGAGGAGCAAGCGCACGGAAATTAACGCCAAGTTCGACTTTCTGGAAACGGTCAAGATCCGTTTCTACAGCAATGTTCTCGACGTTCAATTCCTCACACAACAGGTCATGGTAGGGTTGTAGGTCAGGTCCAGCAACAATCCATCCCTCAGCGCATGGCAATCGTTGCCGTCGTTGTGCATCGATACGAATTCGTCGTCCGGTTTCAGCCAACTCTCGTACAAGTTCCATCTCGTGTTCGAGGGCCGCATCATGCGGTGGTAGTTGAGCCGTTGATGCTACGAGGTCTTCATTCCACGTATCTGCGGTTGCACCTTCAGTCGAACCCGGGGTTCCCATTGGCCATGCTGCAGTGTGGACGGTTTCACCGGTTAAGTTGCGATGAATCGTATCGACCATGAACGGACTAACGGGAGCAATCAATCGACACAATGTGACTAGGATTTCGTGGAGTGTGTGCTGACAAGCAAGTTTGTCTCCCGATTCTGCTTCATCCCAAAGACGTCGTCGACTTCTTCGAACGTACCAATTGGACAAATCATTGACGATGAAATCCTCAAGATCACGACATGCTTTGTGGAAATTCCAGTTCGTAAACCCATCATGGTAGGACCTTGCAGTGCTGTGAAGTTTCGAAAGAATCCATCGATCAAGGCGAGAGCGTTGTTCAACCGGCGATTCGGTTGCATTTGGATCAAACGAGTCCAATGCTGCATAATCGACATGGAAACGATAGACGTTCCAGAGCGTAAGGAACATCTTGGCATACGTTTCGCGAACTCCATTTGAATCAAACTTGAGTGGATTCCAAGGTGCGCCGGCTGTGACCATGTACCAACGAGTTGCATCGGCACCCTCTCGGTTGAAGTGATCCCAAGGGTCGACGATGTTTCCTCTTGACTTGGACATCTTTTTCCCTTCAGCATCAAGAATGAGTCCTAATGAAAGGCAACGCTTGTATGCAGGTGAATCAAAAACGGTTGTCGATACTGCGAGTAGAGTATAAAACCATCCTCGTGTTTGGTCAACACCTTCACAGATGTAATCGACAGGGAATGAAGAATCGAAGGTTTTGTTTTCATCGAACGGATGATGCCACTGTGCGAATGGAGCGCACCCCGAATCGAACCAACAATCCATCACAAACGGTTCACGTTGCATTGGCTTTCCAGTATCAGAAACAAGCGTGAATGCGTCGACAACAGGTCGATGCAAATCGACATCATCAGGACATTCAGGATTCTCGATTCCAGCAGCATTGGCTTTTGCAACCTCAGATTGTAATTCAGAAATTGAACCAACACATTTCATGTTCCCATCCTCATCTCTCCATACCGGAAGAGGTGTCCCCCAGTATCGTTCTCTGGAGATGGCCCAATCCTTGACGTTGCGCAACCACTCGCCGAATCGACCCTCGCCGACCCAATCAGGCGCCCATTCAACACCATCGTTGAACTCGAGGAGTCGCTCTTTAACTGCAGTCATTCGAACGAACCAAGAATCCATTGCATAGTAAAGAAGTGGATGATCCGTTCTCCAACAATGTGGGTAATCGTGCAGGTAACTCTTCTCACGGTACAGCTGGCCAGAGCCGATCGAACTGTTTTGACCAACCAGAATTTCCATGACTGTATCATCGCATGATTTGACGTATCGTCCATCGAGTTGGGGATGTACTCCATCGACAAAGTTCCCTTCCATGTTGACGGTGTGGTACGCCGGTAAGCCCACTTCCATTCCTAGGTTGTAGTCATCTTCACCGTACATGACGGCGGTGTGAACCACGCCTGTTCCGTCAGTCGTAGTCACCCAATCTGCGGAAAGAACAGTCCATGCTGTGGTTGAATCTCCACGAGGAACCGCATCAGGGAAGAGTGGTTCGTAGGACTTGCCTACAAGCGATGAGCCCGGAATTTCTTCAAGAATGTCGACGTGATGACGCAGAACTTCTCCCATCAAATCCTTTGCAAGAATCAATTCTTCTCCAACAGAAGCCCCCCCACGTCCTTGCCAGCCTTCGGGCTCTTCACGCACACGGCAGCGGGCGTAGATGACATCAGGGCCTACTGCGAGGCCAACGTTTCCAGGTAGTGTCCACGGCGTTGTGGTCCACGCAAGGATGGATGCTGAATCATCAACAAGCTTGAATTTGACGTAAACGGAGGGTTCCTCGACTTCTTTGTATCCAAGTGCAACTTCGTGACTCGAATACGAGGTTCCTGTTTGTGGGCAATATGGCAACACCTTGTGCCCTCGATAGAGGAGATTCTTGTCGAACATTTGCTTCAATGCCCACCAGCAGGATTCAACATAATCGTTCTCGAGTGTGACGTATGGATTGTCAAGATCAACCCAATATGCCATGCGTTCAGTCATCTCACGCCAAGCACTCTCGTAGGTCCAGACACTTTCTCGGCAAGCATCATTGAACGCTTGCATTCCGAAGTTCTCAATCGCTTCATTGCTCATCAAATCAAGTCGCTTCTGGACTTCGATTTCCACCGGCAATCCGTGCGTGTCCCAACCGCCTTTTCGTTCAACAAGGAAGCCTTCCATCGACTTCCATCGGCAAACAAGATCTTTGTAGGCACGTGCGACAACGTGGTGAATTCCAGGCTTTCCATTTGCAGTAGGTGGTCCTTCGAGGAAAATGAACGGGGCGCCTTCCCTGTTCGAGTCGATTGATTTCTGGAATGTTTCCTCATTCTTCCATGTGTCGAGAAGTGCTGTTTCAAGGGCAACAGCATCGAGTTCACCCGCAGGACTTGGTCGAACCATGGTCCGCCAAATGCGCCGTTGTTTTCAATCTCTCCCTTGATTCAAGGAGTCGATTGGACTGACACATTCAAGTCCTTTGAAAAGCAGGCAATGCTATGGCCGGCTCTCTCAAGGGGCGTAGTATTGCGTTGCTCGTCCTCTTTTTGTTCGTCATGGGGCCATACACAACGTTCGTTCCACCTGCTCCTGCTACCGTTCTTGGTGGCGAGCAAGTCGTTGATTCTGTGTCAGAAGGTACACCGGTAACTGTCGATATCCGACCAGGTCAGGTCAGCCTGTCTCCGTTTGAACTCGATGTTCCATCAAGTTCAGGTGCAATCACTTCTCTCGATATGACTGTTCAGTCTGCGACGATGGAGAATTCACAAACGCTGCTATGGGAAGGAGATGCAGCATGGAACCACATTGATGCCACGAGGGACAACACGTTCACACAATCTGGTATACTTTCAGGAGCAGGTTCAGCGCCGGGCTACGATTTCAATAATGGAGCTCAAGGCTGGACGTTCTCCAACTCATACAGCAGCCGCGTCACCACTCCTGCTTGTGGATACAACGGTAGCTCAGGAGGGTCCATTCGTACGTATGCAGGTTCAACACATGCAACATCGCCTGCAATGGACCTCTCAGGCCGTTCAAATATCCCATTCCATGCTTGGATTCATGAGGGTCGAGTTGGTTGTGGTGAGACTCCGGATTCGGGTGAAAATCTTCAGGTCAAGTACAAGACTGCAAGTGGTTCTTGGACAACCTTCCACACGTTCCAAGGCGGTGGTGCACAAACCAGCAATTTCCACTATTCCGCAGTCCTTCCTGCAGCAGCGCTACACTCCACGTCTCAATTCCGATTCCAGCAAACATCTGGAAGCGGTACATGTTGCGACTATTGGTTTGTCGATGATGTCAAGGTCGTGATTCCACCGACTTCGACATGGACAAGCCCAACATTTGGTTACAATACCTCCAACAGCTTCTCACTTGCTGAAGGGCCGTATGCTCCAATGCACATCAATGCAAATCTACCGGCCGGCTCATCGCTTCGTTGGACGCTGATCGATGCTCAGACCGGAGACAACATTTCTGGATTTGAATCCATAGAGGGAATGCAAATTCACCTCGATGCAGTTGATTGGGAGCACTATGGGTCGTTACGCGTTCAACTCCAGTTCGAAGGACTTGGAGCCGGTTCAATGCCATCGGTGGAGTCCATATCCGGCGGGGGATTGATCAAGGATACATTCTCTTCCAACCCAGTCGAACGTGGTTGGTCGTTCAACAACAGCACTTACCTTGCTGGGGCGATTTCATCAATTGCCAACGGAACGGCTCATTCGCCGTGGTATACCAGTAATTCTCCTCTTGCAGGTTACCAGATTGCAGCCGTATCACAGGAATTTGATGCCTTTGTACGACACGATGTCAACGATGCTTGGACATCGATTTTACTGCCTTATTCTGGTGCTCTTTCCGCAAATGAACATGCTTTCCAATTGATGTTCATGCACAACTCCTCGCAGCCCGCCCTCCTCGACCAGGTCCAAGTAACGATGTCCAGCGGCCAACGAGTAGACTCCCCCTCGTTGGATCTCAACGGTGACGGAATTCTGGAATGGGGCGAACCGGATGTCCGAATCGGCTCATGGGGTTTCCAAGACCGCTTTTCAAACGGTGAAAACACAGAACGGGATTCCTTTGGATTCGCGGGTTACGTCGAGGCAGGTGCATGGATTCCAGCATCCAATTTGAAACATTTCGCAGTTTCAGTATCCAGTGAAAACGGGAACATGACGGGTATGTCCTTGCGTGTTGCAGGTTCGACCATCATCTCGAGAATCCTAGATAATGCGACCGTGTACCGATTTGAACTTAACGAAACGGAACACACGCTCTTGCAAGCAACCTTGAGCAGCCAAAGTGCATTGTTGAACAACTTGGGTCAAGGATTCGCATTCTTGAACATCGAAGTATATGGAAACGGTTTCGTTACATTTTCGAATCTAGCTGCACCGTATGCTACACAAATGGACATCACCGCCAATGAACAATCGCCGCTTGTTATGGCAGCGAATTCAGCTTATCGGACACCTGGTTCATCCCCTTCGATCACATTCCCATTCACAGGCCTTTCCAACGGAAAATTGGTTGTTGAGGTCACGGATATGGAATTCAGCGATGATGTTGCAGCTGGCATGGTTTCAATGGAAAATGCATCAAGCCCATTGACACCTTCGCAACGATGGCTGTCGTTCACGACACGATTCAATGTGGATTCTGCTCGTTCGATTTCACTGATTCGATTGGATGTACAAGGACAGAACAATCACGCTACTTGGCTCTTGCCAACGGGCGGTGGCACATCCCTAGGGCAAGGCGATAGTTCGCTCGTTGAGTTGCATCCAACTGAAGCATTCAGTATCGCTTCGGTCTCGGCAACGATGAGCGAAATCACCGTCAAATTCCGAGTAGAACAGGGCTGGGATGATGAGGATTGGCTTACTGCATCCATGCGCCTCGTTCTTGACAACGATGTAATTTCCAGGCCTGGCCAGTACATGTGGAGCGGTATCGGTGGTGGACAAGCGTTTGAGAACGATTTGGTCATCAAGTCCGTTGAGATCAGCGATGATAATGGACCAATCGATTCTTCGACAGAATATCTCGCTGCTGGCGTGGGATTGAATTTCTCAATCGACGTTGGCTATGAAGGCGTTGAAGGAATTGATGCGTTTGCTGATGGCGATGCAGAGGTTCAACTCTGGCAAGGCAGTACAATGGTTGCCAACACGACGAGCCTTGACGAGGACATGTGGAACGTCTCTGACGCTGCGCCTTTCTCGTTCGGCGATCTGACTTGGAGCATTCGAGTCGTCCCTCTGAACGGTGGAGACATCACCAATGAATCAGAATACACACGCACCTTCAAGATCGATCCAACCGCTCCTGCGGTCATAGGCACATCTGTTGCATGGTACGACCACCGTCTTGCATCCACCAGTCAAACCGTTCAATTCCAAATCCTCGATCCTGTGCTTCTTCCATCGGACGTTCATCTCATGCTTTGGCGTGAATGGGCTGACGATGATGACCTCAACGGATGGCCAAGCCCGGATGAATACAAACAACGGTCTCTCATTATACCAACCGACTTGACCATTTCAACAGGACTCTATACCCTCTTATTCGATGATTCGATGGGCTCACAGGGTCAGAAAGTAGCTGGCTATTTGGTTGGAATGGATGCATCTGGGCAGATTCTCGAAGATGCTGGAACAGGCGAAGATGGTGAGCACTTGTTCATGTATCAAATTGGACCTGATGGCCCACCTACGCTCTCATCAACTGCCATGTCATGGACGGGGGGAGCGAAGCCTTGGCTGCATCCAAGTCAACCCTACACTCTGCGTATTGACATGAGTGAACCAAACGGAGCCTCCGACCTCACCACTGTTGAAGTTCAACTCGCTTCCAACATATTGACCTCTCCTCTCTCATTCACATGGGACTTCCGAACAGATTCGTGCACTTCAGGAAGCATTCACCTCGTCATCAATGATTGCAGTATGCTTTCTTTGGATGGATCCACTGCTGGTCCATACGAAAAGGACACTCGATTGGTGGTCGATTTGGAATTGGCATGGACAACCCCAGATCTTGGCGATACGTTCCGCGAACCGAGTGTGAAGATTATCGATCGAGCAGGACAGGAGGTTATCCAGACCTTCCCTGCATTACGATGGCGGTTCTCCCCAGCATTGACAATTCCACAAGATTCTGTTTCTTTGGTACTGACACAGGGTACCGTCCTTGATGATGGGGCCAGACTCCCTCCAAATTCACCGTTTGAGTTGACAGGTGGATTGGTGTTTGAAACCACTGGACTTGTTCCGTCGTTCAACTGCACTGTCGATATCGTGTTCGCAGGTCAGGTTTATTCTGCTGAGACCTTCAATGGAATTTGGAACGTTGAACTCCAATCGCCTTCATTCTCCGATACGATTCCTTTGACCTGGTCGGTTGGCTGTTTACCACCACAAGGCGTAGATGCAACGGAAGAAGGATCGTCTGTGAAATGGATGGTAATTGATGGGCTTGGCCCCGACCCTCGAGAAGTTCAGAGTCCGCGACCGGGTTCAATTCTTTCTGCAGAAGAGCATGAGGTGACGATTGTTCTTGCCGAAGAAGGAGGAATTGATTTCGAATCACTCCGGCTTGCTTGGTGGGTTGAGAATTATGAAACAGGAGAATTCATTCGAGAGGGTGACAGTCCATTCCTCCTGCAAGGAACTGAAATCAGTGGCCTGAATCTCGTTGGTACTGGAACAATGGATTTGAGTGTCATCACCGATGAGATGCTTATCGATCGATTTGTCGTTTATGTCGTCGTTGAAGGTCGAGACCTTGCAGGAAATCTTGTCTTAGGAGGCGAAGGCCAGTCTGCTGGAAATGCCGTCACTTCATGGCTTATGGAATGGAGACAGCCTAAATTTGAATTTGAGACGCCTGCAATGGAATACTCTCGACTCAATCTGCAGACCGGTGACTCGACAGCAGTCCAAATCTTTGTGAAGAACGTCGGAACACTTGAGGGTACAACGACTGCAACCATCTCCGTTGTTCGTGCTGATGGAACTTCAGAAGTCCTCCGTCAAACCGAAGTCGAAATCGCCGAGGGTGGTCTTGGTACACTTCTTGTTGATTGGGCTCCAGAACAACCAGGGTCGCAATGGATCGAAGTTGAACTGGAAAATGGTGCTGAGGGTATCGGGCCATCAGTCGACGTCCGAGCCCAGACCAATCCTTCCTTCAGTGAGGCTGTGTTTGGGGAAGTTAACCCTATTCTTGGCTCGATAGGAGCTCTTCTTGCTCTTTCAATTGTCCTAGCACTGTTGCTCATGGCTCGAAACGCAACCGTTCGTCGAGGTTCAAAATCAGAGTATGAATGGGACGAATATTCCGACTACCTTGATGAAGACGAGGACGACTTTGTCGACGATGATGCTGATCTCAATCTTGACCAACCGATTGCCGAATCTTCGACAGAAGCGTCAACTCCTGCAGTGGCAGCCTCAACCACCACCGCAACTTCTGCCGATGGTTGGACTCAAGGGTCCGATGGCGTTTGGTGGTGGCAGAACCAGCAAGATGGCAGTTGGTGGTACAAGGATGCGAATGGAGAAATTCTCCAATACAAGTGATGCATCATTGCTATGAAACACCAACACGTGGGATGGTCATGGGCGAGCAGGGAGCAAGCGTCATCGCTCTTCTCCAACTCAACCCAACAGTTGGCGACATCAAAGGAAACGCAAAGCGACTTGAACAATTCATTGAGACTGCCTCGTCTCACGGTGCAGTTGTTTGTGTGAGCACGGAACTCGCCATTTGCGGCTACCCTCCTCGTGACTTGTTGATGCAATCGAGTTTCGTTGAATTGGCTCAACAAGCAGCACTTTCGCTCGATGTTGAAATCCCGTCGCTTATTGGTACACCAACAATTCCTGATCATGAGCGCGGAAAACCAGGGAACGGAGTGGCTCTTCTTGGAAACCAAGCTCCTGTGAAAATTGTTGCTCGAAAACAATTGTTGCCAACATACGATGTCTTCGATGAGGCAAGGTACTTCGATTCAGACGACCGTCCTGGCATTGCTCGAACGCTGTCAGGGCCACTTGAACTGGGAGTTACAGTTTGTGAAGATGCATGGCAAGTTGCTGGAGAGACACCGTCCGAATATGAGGCAGATCCGATTGAGCAATTGGCGGAGTGGGGTAGGCAAGGCGTCAACTTGGATGCTACTGTCAATCTTTCAGCATCTCCGTATCATTCAAACAAAATTCAGACTCGATTGCACGTTGCACGAACCGCAGCGAAGACTCTCAACCATCCGTTTTTACTTTCAAATCAAGTTGGAGGAAACGACGATCTTCTCTTCGATGGACGATCGATGGCTGCTTGGCCTACGGGCGATGTAGTGGTTGCGCCATCATGGAAGGAAGGTATTCTCCTCGTTGATCTCGAGAATCCAACCGCAACAAAGTGGGTTGCAATGGATGATGACGATGGAGACGTGCTCTTCTTCACATCAGATGACAATGGAAACGGTCGAAGTGACGTTTTGGAAGAGTTAGCAGATGCAGTCGTTGTGGGATTGCGTGATTATTGTCAGAAGTCTGGTATTGAACGAATTGTACTCGGTTTGAGTGGGGGCATTGATTCTGCCGTGGCTGCATGCGTAGCTGCTGAAGCAGTTGGCGCTGAGAATGTCCTCGGTCTTTCCATGCCCTCGCGTTTCTCCTCTCAACATTCGATGGACGATGCACAGTACACCGCACATGCCCTTGGGATGGAGTATGCATCAATTCCAATTGATGAGCACCATTCAAGTTTGGAACAACAAATGGCTCAGATGCTCAATCAAGGTTCACACGTCGCCCAAGAGAACATTCAGGCACGTCTGCGTGGAATTCTCGTCATGGCTCATGCGAATGCCCAAGGTAGGATGGCGATTGCTACCGGTAACAAATCCGAATTGGCACAAGGATACTGCACACTGTATGGTGATATGGCAGGTGGCTATACACCGTTGGGTGATGTGTACAAAATGGAGGTCTACGGTCTTGCAGAGGTGTTCAATCGACGTGCAATTCAACGAGGACAAGAACCACCAGTGAATGAATCAACCATGACCAAACCTCCGTCTGCTGAACTTGCACCGGATCAGCGTGATGATGACACTCTTCCACCGTACGAAACGCTCGATGAGATTCTCAAACTCCATATCGAACAAGGTCTTGGAGCTAAAGAAATTGCCAGTCAAGGGTTTGAACATTCGATGGTTGTATCCGTTTTACAGCGTCTTGAGGCCAATGAGCACAAGCGCTGGCAGATGGCTCCAGCACCTCGAGTATCTTCACGAGCCTTTGGCCAAGGTTGGAGGCATCCATTGGCAAGTAAACACGATTGGCGTCGTTAGTCGATGAACATAAGAAGAAAAAGTCGGACGAATCATTATGGCGGAACGTCATCTTAACATCGCTGGGTACAAGTTCATTGTACTCGATGATAGGGACGCATTACGTCAACCGTTCAAACAACAGTGCGATGCACTCGGATTGAAAGGCACAATCTTACTCAGTCATGAAGGAATCAACATCTTCGTTGCAGGTCCTGAAACAGCCATTGCTTCCTTTCGGGAATATCTTTCCGAAGATAGCCGGTTTGCAGACATTGAGTTCAAGGAATCGTATTCCGAACATCAACCATTCAACCGAATGAACGTTCGACTCAAGAGCGAAATCATCTCGGTAGGTCTGCCCAACTTTGATCGTATTGAACCCGAAAATGGGCGCATTTTGCCAAAGGAACTTCATCGACGTCTTCTCGACAACGATGAAATCATCATGCTCGATACTCGGAACACCTATGAAACTCGACTTGGAACCTTTCACAATGCAATTGAGCTCGATATTGATACGTTCAGATCGTTCCCGGAAGCAATTTCAACCCTCGATGAATCCTACAAAGACAAAGAAATTGTCATGTTTTGCACAGGAGGAGTTCGATGTGAAAAAGCCAGTGTTATCATGAAAGATGCTGGTTTTACCAACATCAAACAACTCGAGGGGGGTATTCTCGGTTACTTCGAACAAGTTGGTGGCGATCACTGGGATGGAGAATGCTTTGTCTTCGACAAGCGTGTTGCCCTCCTTCCTGATTTAACAGAAACAGGAACAACCGTTTGTTTTGCCTGTCGTGAACCTCTCACTCCGAAGGAACAACTCCACCCAGCATATGTGCCAGGGGAATCCTGTTCCTATTGCATCGATCGTCGTCAATCCCAAACCATCCATTGATCTCGAATCGATGAACGAAGGAATTGGTGCAATTCATGACCATGAACGCCATCATCTGCGATGAACAACAAATGATTCGAAGTTGCAGTCAGGCTACCATATGTTCCAGCATTGGAATTGTTTCCAGTACCACTCCAAACGTCAAGTGCTACTTCTGCTGAAAAGCCTTCAATCGACCAGAGGGAGTGACCGCTGTTTGTCCCAGTGGAATCAATTCCTTGAGCAAGCACATAGACGTTTGAATCAACAGATGCCAACGCTCTGGGTTGACTCGAGCTTATTCCTGGCATCAAATCGACGGTCAATGTTGTACCAGATGGAGTTCCATCGGTTTGACAAATCTCCATTCCAGTTGTAGCAAGAACACAATCGAACCAGATCAAGTGCCCATCGCTAACCACATCAAGACTGTGTCCTGGTGCAAGAATACTTGCGCTCAATTCTTGTAAATTGCCTGTTGAAAGTGTATACCCGAACAGCGTAGCATCCGCTCCACGATACACAACATCAAACACCAACACATCTCCAAGATGTTGAATTCCAAAGGCAGGCGCCATCACAGAAATGGGTGTAGTTGTTCCTTCCCTTGTCATCGATGTAATCCATTGATACCCACCGTCGATATCGAGGTGAGCCAATTGTCGTCCAGTTCCATCGCTTGCAACAACAACAAACCCTTCATCGATTGAGATTCCCGTTGAGGGAGATGAATCTCCGAAGGGTTGCAAATCATAGCTCTGAAGTTGACCTTCAACAGTCAACAACATCATTTCGAGTCCAATTTGTGGATCTTTGGCAACAAACCAAAGTCCAGATTCATCTCCTTGGAGTACTCCTTGGCCAAGAGAAGTAAGTGCTGATGATTGATTCAACAACTGTGAAGAAGCAGAACTTGAGAACCAGGGTGCTTGCCAAATCGAGGTTGTCACGCTCCCATTGCTCCACCACATTCGATGGCCTTGCTGGCCGTTCGTTGTAAATACGACACCATCTTGCCATGCAGTGATCTCTGCATTCCAGTCAATGGCATCTCCTGTTTCCATATCGCCAAGCATGGAAGTTCCAACAGAAGTACCATCACTGACCCATAACTCACGGCCATGAATTCCATCATCAGCATCGAAGAAGAAACGTGGCCCACGCTCAGTTTCCACGGAATAGATTCCCAGTTCCTTACCCGGAATAGAATCACCTGATTGATGAATATCCATGAGGAGTGAAGGCATATTTTCCTCATCCAGAACCCACAACTCGCAGCCATTTGTTCCGTCGTTAGAAGAGAATATTGTTACTGCATTTGACTCAAGATTACTGCATTCGCTGGAATAGCCATTCGTGACTCCAGTGTTCGCATCAAAAATTAACCCTTCAAACAATTGCTCAGAACAGATTCGTAAGGATTCTCGAACTTCATCGTCATGCAGAATGCCATCGTTTGGAGTTCCTCGATCTGTTCCATCATCGACGCCGAATTGCATGATGATGCCTTGAGGGCAAATTGATGTTGGTGCAGTTTCTTGTTCGATAAGTGCTGAGTAGCCTTGGCTTCCGTCCACGCCTTGTTCCCCTTCAGGCCCCTCTTCCCCAAGTTGACCATCACAGACGTGGGCATTGGTTTCAACCTCCTCTTCATCCAAAAACAGGTTGTGATTGCTATCGATTCCCGATTGGATTTGGATGCCACCAAATTGGCAAGGTATTCCGGGAGATAACGCAGTAAGATTCACGAGGCTTGAGTTGCCATTTGTTCCATCATCACCGTTTGACCCTGATTGGCCTTGTGGCCCTGAAAGTCCTTGTTGTCCGTGACAAACCTTGGTACTTGAAGTGATTTCATTTGCTGAGAGCCTTCCATTGCCATCAAAATCTGTACCAAGGAAGATGTCAGCTCCCCCTTCAGGGCAATAGACATCTGCTTCTCTTCCTTCGGTCTCCACCAAGATTGTTGAATCCTCCCCATCTATGGTTTCACTTAGCTCGATTGACTTGTTGAGGGCAACTGCCCAAATCGAAAGAAGTAGTGCGCTTAGGACGACGGTTGTTTTCAACATCTTGATGATATTTTCACGTGATAGAAAACGCGTACGTTGTTCATCACGGCGGGCTCCGGGGTTATTGTTCTCAGTTGAGGACATAAACGGCGGAGCGACGTCAACCGTATCAAAACCATCGGTTCACAACACGAGTCTTGATGAAGCGCCGATGTTTGCCTTTGTTCATGGAACTTCCACAGCGTTTGGCAGAACAGTTGGACGGCAAGGAAGGCCCAACGCGACAAAAGGCGGCTCGATTGGTTGTTGACCTTGCCCGAGTTGCGAAAGCAGCGTCCTTTGTTGATGTCGATCATGCCCATGTCTCGGGCGTCTCTGTGATCACTGGCGGACATGGACTGCGTACCTTTCTCAAAGATTTGAGCGGAGATGATCAGGGGACTGTTGTGATACCTACGACGTTGAATTCAGCGGGTTGTGACCGTGAGAAGATGGAAGAAATGGGTATCGCTTGGCCTAATTTTCTCGAACAACAATTTGAGATTGTACAAGCATACGATCGGCTTGGGATTGAGTCGACTTTGTCCTGTACGCCTTACGATCGAGGAATCGAAATTGAAGGTGAGACGGCATCGTGGGCTGAATCCAATGCGGTTTGTTTTTCCAACACATGGACTTCACTCATCACAAATCGTGAATCTGGTTTGAGTGCACTCGCAACTGCGTTAACAGGCTATGCTCCGGCATGGGGATTGCATTTGGAGGAAAATCGTCGACCAAACATTCGTGTCGTCGTTGAATGCCCTCTTGAGACGTTATCTGATTATTCCATTCTTGGGGATTGGATTGGAAAGAACGCCAAACCTGAGTGGAATCTTCCCTTTGGCCCTATGCCATACATTTCTGGCCTTGATCCCTTCATCTCATTTGCTCGAAAGAAGGCTTTGACAGCAGCAGCTGCAAACTATGGTTCGCCAATGATGTGGGTCGAAGGTCACACAACTGCTCCACAAGATGTCGATGCTATCGAATGGGAAGGGACGCTTACCTTCACTCAACACGACCTACAACAACGATACGAAGATCTCAGTCCCAAGGGGCAGGTTGATTTGATTGTCATCGGTTGTCCCCAAGCAAGTTTGGAAGAAATGCGGACCACCGCTGCCGCTCTACGTACGCACATGGAGTTTGGAGACGCAGTCCCCAATCAGCGGCTTTGGGTCTTCACGAGTAAGGAGAATTACAACTTGGCAGAGGCTGATGGAACCGTCTCGATGCTTGAGGAGGCAGGGGCACTTGTTCTCGTCGATACATGTCCTGAAGTGACACCCTACAATCGTAACAAGTACAATCACCTGCTTACGAATTCAATGAAGGCTGAGCATTATCTTACCAGTGGATTGAACCGAATACCTACCAGTGTGGCAACCATCGAGGAATGTGTGCGTCATGCTGTTGACCCGATGCGAGCAACAGGGCCGACACCAACACTCTCCCAAGCAGCTCATGGCGGTCAAACAAGTGCAAAAACGCACCAAGATGGCCTGACAACAATCAACGGCTCTGGTTTGAATTCGCAGGATGATTTCTGCATTGAAGGAAGGGCGATGGTCACCGATGTTCCCATCACCTATCTGGGATATGTCAATCGAGATACGGGTGTAATCGAAGAAACAGGTCATCCTCTAGATGGCCGAGCGATTGAGAACACGATTCTGATCTACCCAAAGGGGTCGGGCTCCACAGTTGCTCCGTACGTGTTGATGGGTTTATTGTATCAAAAGAAGGGTCCACTCGCTGTCATCAATCGAGACGTTTGTCCATTGACACTACCTGCTTGTTCGTTGTTGAATGTTCCGTATGGTCACGGATTTGAACAAGATCCGTGCATGGTTGTTAACGATGGAGATTTGATTCGATTCAAGCGAGAAAACGGCTTGGTCTCCATTGAAATTCTTGAACGAGTGTGAAACAATGCGGGCACTTGTCACAGGTGGTGCTGGATTCCTCGGTTCAAGTTTGGTTGAATTGCTCGTGGACAAAGGCTACGAAGTTGTTGTTCTGGACAATTGTTGGCGAGGACAAAAAGAACATCTTCAATCGGTCATGGATCGAATTGAATTCATTGAATCTGATGCTTGTCTCGTTACTTCCTACCAAAGGATCGATCGACCAGATGACCTCGACATCATCTTTCATCTCGCAGCGATCAATGGGACCAAATGGTTTCATGAAGAAGCGAGAATGGTGATGGATGTGAATCTCAACTCGACTCTACGCTCTCTTGAGTTTGCTGAATTGCACAACATTCGATACGTGTTTACATCGTCTCCCGAGGCGTTTGGTGAATCGGAGGTCATGCCATTGGGTGGAGATGAACCATCGGTCTTCACCGGCCCGAATCAACATCAACGACATGCATACGGTGCGAGCAAGTATTTGGGTGAAGTAGCGGTTCATCATGCAGTTCGACAAGGCCTAGATGCTCGAATCGTTCGTCCATTCAATGGATACGGGCCTCGTCTCTTGGGGGATGCCTATGGTCAAGTCGTTACCATGATGATGCAATCTGCACTGAAAGAGAATCGAATCCATGTGCATGGGGATGGGTCGCAAACGCGTTCGTTGACGTACGTTGATGATCTTGTTTCTGGAATTTTCAAGACAGGAATTGCCGAAGGATTGGCTGGGAAGTGCATGAATTTGGGGTCCGATGATGAGATTTCTATGCTTGACTTGGCTGGATTCATAGCGAACTTGGTGGAGCAAGAAACCGGCAAAACAGTTGAACTTTGTTTTGAAGAAGGTTATCCAGGTGATTCGAAGCGGCGATTGCCGGATCTTTCGAGTACCGAGTCTTGTTTGGATTGGAAAGCAGAAGTTTCACTTCAATCAGGACTTGTTCATACACTTCGGTCGATGTTGTAATGCCATTCCGTTGGTGAGGCCATGAGGCGATTGAGTCCATGTTGACAGAGGATGTTGGCAGGGAGTGAATCGTCCATGTTGTCAGGAAGAACAAGGTTGGACAAGCGTAGAACCACCAACTTTGCTTTTGCCTCCGGTAAATCCACTTCCTCAACCATCTCTCCAACGAGAGCGAAGGCCGCCTCTTCCATGACCAGAGGATTGCTTTCCAGCCCCTTTATCGAAAAGGCGTCCCATTCACTGAGGCCATGTTCGAGAGGTTGCGATGTTTGTTCGACTAAGGTTGCAACTGATGCAGAGACCGGAAGGAAATTAAGAACGCCTACTTTTGTTTCTCGTAGATTTAGGAGTGTGTCCCTCCAGCGGTCGTTTCGATCTGCTGAAAGAGAAACAATGGCCAAGGGTGGTGAATTTGATACAATCGATAATGAGGTGTATGGTGCAATGTTGAGCGTTCCTTGTTTCGATTCGGTTCCGATGAGGGCCAAAGGTCGTGGACTCACAAGGTTGGTCAGCCAACGCGAACGACTTTCATGACTCAAGGAATCCAAATCGATGGTACTGCTTTCATGTCGGTGCAGTTCTGGTTGCTGAGTTGGAAACCACCTGTCGAGCTCCCCTGCCTCGACTTCCATGAGGGCGTGCGCCGTATAGTCACGATAAGCCTCCCACTTGGAAATATCATCAATCTCTCCACGCTTGTTTTTCCGTTCGATTGAAGCATCTGCATATGCGATACAATTCTTGAGGAATGAGATGACATGTGCTTTCCCTTCCATTTACTCACCTCGTGCATCGTATTCTTCTCTTGTCATTAGAAATGTCGCTGGATTTCCTGCCCAAACTTCCCCAGTTGGAATTGGCTTTGTAAGGACAGAACCTCCACCAAGAACAGATCGATTGCCAAGGTGCGCTCCCGGTAAAACAGTGCACCCTCCGCCGATGACGGCATGATCAGAGATTTCAACAGGAGACCACTTCGAAGCATCTCCTGATGGAGGATACTTGTCGTTGAGGATGGTTGAATTTGGCCCGATAAAGACATGACTTCCAACGACCGTTCGGTCTGCGATGTAGGTCGATCCCTGGATGTTTGCATGATTTCCGATCGTTACATTCCGTCC
>JACETE010000069.1 GCA_013911465.1 Candidatus Poseidoniales archaeon | reverse complement strand
TCCTTGGGCTCCTATGCTGAAATTTTCTTCCGCAACGTTCGTGCCTCTGGCGTTGTGCCTCAAATCAGCGTCATAATGGGCCCTTGCGCAGGTGGTGCGGTGTACAGTCCTGCCATCACAGACTTTGTCATCATGGTTGACAAAACTGCACACATGTTCATCACCGGACCTGAAGTTATCAAGACAGTAACAAATGAAGTTGTATCGTTCGAAGATTTGGGAGGAGCAATGACTCATGCATCCAAATCGGGAGTTTCACACTTTACGGCGGATAGTGATGATTCAGCAATCCAACTCGCTCGTGACTTGTGCGACATGTTCCCATCCAACAACATGGACCGTGCACCGGTTCGCAAAACATCGGACAGTCCTGACCGCTCTTGTGATGCACTCGACACCATGATTCCTGAAGACACCAACAAGCCTTATGATGTAACCAATGTCATTCGTGAGGTTCTCGATGATGGCGGATTTTTGGAAGTACAAGCAGATTATGCCATGAACATCGTTTGTGGCTTCGGCCATCTTGCTGGACACACTGTCGGCGTTGTTGCCAATCAACCCCAAGTTCTTGCAGGCTGTCTCGACATTGATGCGAGCGATAAAGCAGCACGATTCGTACGATTTTGTGATGCCTTTAACATTCCAATCCTTACCTTTGAAGACGTACCTGGATTCCTTCCGGGAACCAACCAAGAATGGGGTGGAATCATTCGACACGGTGCAAAATTGTTGTATGCTTATGCTGAAGCAACCGTTCCAAAGCTCACCGTCATTCTTCGAAAAGCATACGGTGGAGCATACGATGTTATGTCTTCAAAGCACATTCGAGGAGATTACAACGTCGCATGGCCAAGTGCTGAACTTGCTGTCATGGGTGCGGATGGGGCTGTTGAGATCATTCACCGACGCCGTATCAAGAACGCTCGGAATCAAGAACAAGAACGAGACCGTTTGGTTCAAGATTTCACGGACACCTTCGCCAACCCCTACAAAGCAGCAGCAATGGGGTACATCGATGATGTCATTGAGCCAAGTGAGACTCGATCACGCCTTTCTCGTGCATTGTTGATGTTGCTTGAGAAGGAAGAGATTCGACCTGCAAAGAAGCACGGAAATATTCCATTGTGAGGGATCATTATGGCTGATGAAACGACACGACGAATGGCCGCAATAGCGGCTGTCCTGAGCATTGTCGAGAGCGGTGATGATGCATCCCAGCGCGGCCGCCAGCGCGGAGAAGCATGGTCACAAGACCATCGTCGAATGAACATGGGCCGCTCCTCCCTCATGAATTACAGAAGCAACCGCAGCCCTTGGAGATGATGCGATGTCAGAAAAACGAACAGTCAAAGTCAACGGCGAAGAGTTTGAGGTAGAGATTAATCTCAACGAAGATGGAACCTACGATGCAACAGTCGAAGGTCAAACCTTTACCATCGAAGTTCCCAATGCGCAAGCAGCACCCCGTGCACGACGTGGCGGCGGTGCCAAGAAGAAGAAATCTGGAACAGTATCTGCCAATATTCCTGGGAAAGTGGTCACTGTTGAAGTCAACGAAGGAGATGTTGTCAAAGAAGGACAGGTCATTCTTATCCTTGAAGCGATGAAGATGCAGAACGAGATACAGGCCCCAGTCAATGGGACCGTGATCAGTGTTGCTTGTGAAGAAGGACAGGCGATTGAAGCAAATGTTCCTCTCGTCATTATTGAGCCAGAACCTACCGAAGATGAGGATTGAGAAGCAACACTTCAAAGTGTATGAAGGATAGGTGTGTGTATGACCGACGGACCAGCATGCGATTACCCAGGCTGTGGAGAAGTTGGCATCATCATCTCTCGTCTTTCCCCTGAAGGATACCTTGTTGCAACCGGTAAGAAGGCCTACTCATTCCGTGAAGCATACCGCCGATTCCACTATTGCAACGCTCATCATGATGAACTGATGAACGGGGTATGGTCACGAGTGCGTAAGCCAGACGACAAGAACGATGGCCATGTTGCACCAACCGCTATCTGAGGGTGACTTACATAAACAAGTTCACCATGTTTAGAGTATGTCGGACCGACAAAACACCGCCTCTCAAAAAATTCTCGTCATCATTAGTACCTTGATGATGTGCTCAATCTCTTTTTCATTATCAGCTCCATCGCTGATGGTCGATGAAGCAGTCGTTGAATCAAGCTTACCTGGTTCGGGTGCTTCCAACCTTACTGTCCTCAACACGACCTACCTCAATGGCACCCAGACATTTGATGACCTATACATTGGCTGTGGCATCGCATCATGCGGTTCAATTGTAGCAACGGGCGACTTGATTTTGAGCGTCAATACGCTCACGGTCATGAGTGGTGCTTCCATCATCGCATACGATCAACCCACAAACACACAAGGTGTCGGCGGCTCGGTACAGATGTCCAACAGTTACATCGGAGACGGTGGAGGTGGAGCAGGTCACGCCGCTTCAGGAGGAGACGGTGGAAGTTCGTCTTCAGGAACGGCTTCGAACGGAGGTTCGTCCTTTGGCGTTGGCAATGAGACCGGTTCGAATGGAGGATCTGTTTCCGATGCAAGTGGAAATCTCGTTTCCGCTGGTGGAATGGGTGGAGGCCGTATCGTCATCTACGCAGATGTCATCGAAATCTACGGAACTGTAGATGCATCCGGCCAAGATGGTGAACAAGGCTATCGATATCTCAACGGATCAGGAAATGGAGGATCAGGCGCAGGCGCTGGCTCCGGTGGAAGCATCATCATGCTTGCCAATGAAGTCACCATCGGATCTTCAAGTGGAGGCTCCATTCTAGCAGAGGGTGGCAACGGTGGCGATGGTGCCGACGGTGACTGTCTGCCTGGAAATCCCTGTGTTGGACTTTTACACGGCGGCCAAGGCGGTGGCGGTGGTGCTGGCGGTGACATCGATATCCGCGCCAACAGTGCATCAAATCTCATGATTTCCTCAACATCAACAATTTCCGTTGCTGGTGGAAATGCAGGTTCTGGTGGCCAACCGTACGGCACTGGTTCAACAGGTAACGCTGGTTCGTCTGGAGGCAATGGTGCTTCGACAACGGGCATTTGGACAGGATGGAGTACATCAAACCCTCCAAATCCACCTTCCTCTGGAATTCCCAATCCTTGTCTCGGAGGGGGAACCAATGCGACTGGTGCGATTGTAGCTGACGTTCTCGAAGTCAACGATGCTCAATCAACTGCAACTCAAGCAAGCATCCTTCCCGTATCATGCACAGAACTTTCACTTCATGCTTCGACCGATCTTGACTTCTTTGAAGTTCAACTTGTAACTGGAGTCACCTATTACGTGAATGTCACCTTTTCCAATGCGATTCAAGATGTCGATACGGGTTGGGAAACTGTCAACGGTACATTCCTAGCCTCAGGAACCTCGATCAGCGACAACGAAGCGATGGTCGTAACGGCAACACAAAACATCACTTCCTATGTGGAAATCTTCCCATACATCGGCTTTACCGGAACCGCAAATCCAATCACATACAACCTTACCATTGAAACAGACAATCCAGGCGGTGGCCAAAGCCTGGAATTGGCGTATGTCAACATTGCAAATCAGACCAATGCAACGGTTTCATTCGCTGGCTTGCAATCCAACACGACCTACAACTACACATCGGTACTGACTCAGGATATGATCGGAAACACATCAATTTCCTACAGCCTTGGAAACGGCACATTCAACTCTTCGAATTCATCGACATATTCCTTTGGATTGAATTATTCAGTCGAAAACAACCAGTCAACCTTGGAAATTGTAACACTTCTCTATGATGCAAATGGAAACCTCATTGCAACAGGATTTGATGAACTTGACATCGATATGCTTGCAATCGATGCAACCTCATCGACAACCGGGGAGGTAAATCTCACGAATCTAAGCATTGGAACCACCTATGACTTGATGTGGTTGGTCTATGATGAGAGCGACTTCATTACCGCTTATCTCGCCAACAACAACAGTGTCTATGCAGGCCTCAACGCCTCGGTGATCGATGAGGACACATATACGTTCACGACACAGTCGGAAACTCGTGATTACAACATTACATGGGCAGGACCGACGACCTCAAACTTCCATGGATTTGTTGCAGTATTGAGTGTCAATGGAACCGTTATCAATCTTGAGAACAATGAGAATTTCACCGCCTTCGGAGATGACTTCTTCATCCCACAACTTCCTTCAATCGTGATCAGCAGTGTCTCCTCAAGTGTCAATTCATCAACAAATGATGTCACCACTCGAGGGCTCGATTTGGTTGTTGGAGACTCCTACTCGTATCGAATCAAGATTCTTGATTCAGGAAACGCAACGATTGCACAATCTCCTCTAACAACCGTTACTGCAACGTACCAAGGCATGAGTTTTGGAACATGGAATTACAGTACGCCAACCAATTCAGGAACGTATTGTGCTCTTGCTGAATTGTACGAAGCAGATGGAACCCAACGTATTGGTGACTTGATGTGTTTCAGCCTAACCTTTGACGCTGACTTTGACGGTGTTGCTAACGAACTTGATCAATGTCCATCAAGTCCTGCTGGAGCGATTGTTGACCAGTATGGCTGTGCAGCAAACCAAAGAGACACCGATGGTGATGGCGTCAATGATGATATGGATGATTTCGTTAACGACTCCTCACAATGGTCCGATCAGGACGGTGACGGATACGGTGACAATCCAAACGGAAACAATTCCGATGCATTCCCTTCGGATGGAACACAATGGTCTGACCAAGACGGTGATGGATACGGTGACAATCAAAACGGTACCTTCCCGGATGCATTCCCAACCGATGCCACACAATGGAACGACATGGATGGTGATGGATATGGCGATAACCCTGCCGGAAACAACCCCGATCTTTGGACCAACGACAGTTCACAATGGGCAGATTCTGATGGCGATGGATACGGTGACAATCCTACAGGAACAAACGGAGATGCATTCCCGAACGATGGAACGCAATGGTCCGATGCAGATGGTGATGGCTTTGGAGACAATCCGAACGGAACCGACGCTGACGCATTCCCAACTGACCCAACCCAATGGGCTGACTCTGATGGCGATGGTTTTGGTGACAATCGAAACGGAAACAACGGAGATGCATTCCCAACTGATGGAACGCAATGGTCCGATCAGGACTACGATGGTTATGGAGACAACCAAGCTGGAAACAATGCTGATGCATTCCCTACAGATGGTACACAATGGTCCGATGCAGATGGCGATGGATTTGGTGACAATCAAGGTGGAGCAAATGCTGACCGATTCCCTAATGACAACACCCAATGGAGTGATGACGATGGAGACGGATACGGAGACAACGCAAACGGAAACAATCCTGACTTGTGTCCAAACACACCATTTGGTAAGACGGTCGATTCAACTGGATGTTCGGACAGCCAACTCGATGATGATGGAGATGGTGTGACAAACGACCTTGACGTCTGTCCTACAACTCCTGCTGGAGAAACTGTGGATTTCAACGGATGTTCAGGTACGGAACTTGATGGTGACCTTGACGGTGTTGAGGACGCATACGATGACTGTGAGACGACTCCACTCGGATTAACGGTTGATGCATCCGGATGTGCAGACTCTGAGAAGGACTCCGACATGGATGGTATCAGTGATGATATCGATCAATGTCCTTCGACACCGATGGGTAGTCCAGCCAACATCTTCGGATGCTCTGCAGAACAACGTGACCAGGACGAGGACCTTATCGCAGATAGTGAAGATTTGTGCTTCAATACACCGGATGGTGAATCCGTTGACGCACA
Source organism: Candidatus Poseidoniales archaeon (assembly GCA_013911465.1). Lineage (GTDB taxonomy): Archaea > Thermoplasmatota > Poseidoniia > Poseidoniales > Poseidoniaceae > MGIIa-L2. The sequence continues at coordinate 1,589 of JACETE010000069.1, read as the reverse complement.
AGGTTGTGCAGAGAGTCAGAAAGACAATGACAACGATGGCGTCTCAGATGCAGATGACCTTTGCATGGGCTCTGCTCCACTTGCACTGGTCGATGAAAACGGTTGCAGTTCATCACAATTGGACGATGACATGGACCAAATTTACAACAATGCAGATCTTTGTCCTGCAACACCAGCAGGAGAGGTTCCTGACTCCGATGGTTGCTCTGCAAGCCAACTCGATGACGATGGAGATACCATCAACAATGCTGCTGACCTTTGTCCAATGACAAATCCTGACCCATCCTTGGATGCAAACGGATGTGTTGCAAGTCAACGCGACACAGACATGGATGGTGTCTTTGACAATCGTGATGACTGTCCTGAAACCAACATGACCAGTGTAGCGGACGATGACGGCTGTGCACTCGAGCAATACGATTCCGACAACGATGGTTACAACGACAAGATCGATGCCTTCCCTCTTGATGCTCAAGAGTGGGAAGATACCGATGGCGATGGTGTTCCAAACAAGCAAGATGCATACCCAGATGACCCGACCCAAACCAAGGCTGAAGCTGAGAGTTCAGGTGGTGGATTCCTGATCTACACACTTGTTGCAATTCTTGTCCTTGGGGCACTTGCTGGACTTGGTGTCATGCGACGAAACAACATGATGGAAGTCGAAAAGGTAAGCCCATTCGCACAAGAGGCGAACGTTCAAGGTCAGATGGAAACCCAAATGCTTGAGCAACAAGAAGCCAGTGCCTCACCTTCCCAAGAGTGGGAAGAAAATGGTGTGCGATGGCTCCGCCAAGATGATGGTTCGTTGTTCTATCTTGACCCACAGTCGAACGAATGGGTTGCCTATCAACAACCTGAATAAAATCGCTTTGCAGAGGCAAGGATTTAGATTCGTCACTGCCCATGTGTAAGCATGGAGGAAGCGTTTCAGCGTGATACGTGCGCTGAAGTTGCACTTAGTGCAATGGTCAGCATGATCATGATTCTGCTTTTCTCAGCTCTCGTCGCCGGAATGGCATTGATGATGATTGAACAAGCGTTCATGGAATCACGTACTCAGAGTGTTGAACAATCTGAAACACTTAACTCAGTTCCCCTCGTGTTGGTCTTTGAAGTCGAAGAGTTCGATACAACTGGAAACACAAATGACCGTCTTTACATCATGTTCAAGTTCCCATATGCAAGTAATTCAATACCCGATACTAATGTGAAATGGGCCATGATGTGCGATGTCAACGATTACACCAACCCACCCCTAAGTGGAGTTGCTCATACGCTTGAATACTCAAGTGGTGACTTTAATGCAGCCACAGACCTGGCTGGCAACGGTGCAGATAATGCTGCGCTTGATGAATTTGCGAAGGGGACCTATTACCACATCGTTATACAACTTTCAGATCCAAATGGGGGAGGAGATTGTGATTTGGTCGAAGATATGCATGCAACCGTAGTGATTGCAGTCGAGAAAGGACGAACGACAGAACTTGATTTCTATGTTCCAGAAGATGTTGCACCGGGACATGATTTGATGAGTTGATAGCAATGGAAAATAAGAACGATACGTTAGCCCAAGTTGGCATTGGTGC